>JBBKVN010000335.1:0-4224 GCA_037968455.1 Rhodoferax sp. | reverse complement strand
CTGTCCGTCGGCGGCAACCGCACGCTTGCCTTGCCCTCGGGCGAGACCCGCACCTTTCTGGAAGACGGCGATACCGTCACCTTCCGGGGCGCGTGCGAGAAACCGGGTGCGGCCCGCGTGGGCTTTGGCGAGGTCAGCGGCACGCTGTTGCCCGCGCGTGCGCTGGTCTAGGGGTGCCCATGTTCAAGCTCTACACCTACTTTCGCAGCTCGTCCTCATACCGGGTGCGCATTGCGCTGAACCTCAAAGGATTGCCTTATGAGTCGGTGCCAGTGCACCTGCTTCGCGATGGCGGCGAACAGCACACCAGCAGCTACGCCCAGCTCAACCCGGCCGAGTTGGTACCCACATTGGTGGACGGTGACCTGGCCCTGAGTCAGTCGCTGGCCATCATGGAATACTTGGACGAGGTGCACCCCAGCCCCAGCCTGCTGCCCGGCAGCCCGTTGGACCGGGCCCGAATTCGCGCCATCGCCCAGAGCATTGCCTGCGAAATGCACCCGCTGAACAACCTGCGCGTTTTGCAATATCTGCAGCGCGAACACCAGTTGGACGAAGCCGCCAAAGCCCGCTGGTACCGCCACTGGATCACGCTCGGTTTCACCGCGCTGGAAGCCCAGCTGAGCCACGCTGACACCGGCACCTTTTGCCACGGCAACACCCCCACGCTGGCCGACTGCTGCCTGGTCCCCCAGGTGTTCAACGCCCGCCGCGTTGACACCCCGCTGGACGCCTTCCCCACCATCCGTCGCATCGAAGCTGCGTGCATGGCTTTGGAACCGTTTCAACGTGCCGCGCCGGAGACACAAGCCGACGCGGCTTGAGGCGCCTGCGCGAAAGTGACTCGGCGACCCCGATTCGCTCAACGTTAAAACAGCGTGGTTTGCGGCCCCAGCGCCGCGCTGGCGGTCAGGTTGTCGGTGGGATAGGGCCGAAGCAAGGATTTGCTGTGTTCGGGCCGGGCGTTGAGCCAGTCGTCGTACTGGTCGTCGTGCAGGATGACGACCATGCGCTTTTCATCGGTGGGCTTGTGAAACAGCCGCATCAAAGGGTGCTGGGCGGCGTTGATGGTGAGCATGGTGAAGCTGCGCACCACCTCGCCTTTAGGTGACGTCCAGGCGGACCACAAGCCGGCAATGCCCATGGGCTCTCCATCCGCCCGCGCGATGCGAGTGGGTACGGGCCGGCCGCTGCGCCAGTCGGGCTCAAAAATCGCCTCGGCGGGAATGATGCAGTGCTGGGCCTTGGTCCACGCATCCCTAAAACTGGGCTTGCTGGCCACGGTTTCGCTACGCGCGTTGTAGGTGTATTGGGTGATTTTGGTGTCCGGGGACCAATGCGGCACCAGCCCGAACAGGCCGGGCAAGGCTTCGCGCGCTGGCACAGCCTCGTCGCCCACTTGCGCCTGCGGGTGCGCGCGGACAAAGGTGCCCGTGTAGCCGGGCCACATATCAGGCTTGCCCAAATCAGCGGGCGGTTGAACGAGAAACAGGCGCTGCAAGCGCTCTTGTTCTTTAACGGCTTGGTAGTGACTGCACATGGCGGCATGGTAGCGCCAGTTGAGCGCGTTTGACGGCCTTGCCGTCCCGGTTGAGATCGCCCAGCTGAACTGGGTCAGGCACGATATCGCTTGGCAAGCGCTGCAATGTGCTCAGGCCCGAGTCCGCAGCAACCCCCAAAAGCGGTGACACCCTGGCTCTGCCAACCTTGCGCCCGATCCACCAAATCGCCGGGTGAAATGATGTCGACAAAGCTCCACTCTGGCATTTTGAAATAGCCGCTTTCCGGGTAGACGCCGAGTGGTCCTTTCCAGTGGCGCTTGACGATATCGATGGCGTCGCCGGTGTCGTTGGGCGACGAATGCATGATGCTGATATGCGCTGGGCCGGTGGCGGCCAGCACGCGCACCACGTCGTCCAGCAGTTGATCTTCGTGGCTGAAGCCTACCAGCTCGCCATCGGCACGTCGCTCAGTGGCAATGCCGACCCAAACCGGCAGACCCGTGGCGAGAGCGGCTTGCGTCGCCCACAGTGAGTAGTCCACGTCGCGCATCATCTCCATGAGGATGAAGTCCACACCGGCCGAGGCAAGGTTTTTAGCCTTGCGCTCGAACAGCGCGCGTGCCTGCGCCTCAGACCACTCTTGCTGCTTGGCAGTGCGGTCTGTGCCCGCCACCACAGGGCGCATGGTGGACATGGAGCCCGCCACTGCCACGGGCTTCCCATCGGCCGCCTCCCGGGCAATGGCCACGGCGGCACGGTCGATGGCCAGCAACTCGACGTCGCGGCCCAGCGCGTTGAACAATAAGGCGCTGGTGGCAAAAGTGTTGGCGGTGATCACATCGGCCCCAACGACGATGTAGTCGTCGTGCACTGCACGCACGATGTCCGGGTGGGTCAGGTTTACCTCCGCGCACCAGGTGTCGCCGCTCATGGGCGCACCACGGCGCTGGAGGTCGGTGCCCGTGCCCCCGTCAAGAATGATGGCCTCGCCGCGCTGCAGCTTGGATGCAATGTGTTCGTACATAGGACTCACCACCTTTCAATCAACAACGGAGCACCAAATGCATGAAACCCATAAGTTTCGCAACTTATGGGTTTCAATTTCTCAGCTTATGAGGTTACCTACACAACAAGCTTAAATATCGATATTGCCTGCGCGCAAGGCGTTGGCTTCGATGAACTCCCGGCGGGGTTCCACATCGTCACCCATCAGCATGGTGAAAACGCGATCGGCCTCAATAGCGTCGTCAATTTGCACTTTGAGCAAGCGGCGCACAGTGGGGTCCATCGTGGTTTCCCAGAGCTGCATGGGGTTCATCTCACCCAGTCCTTTGTAGCGCTGGCGTGAGGTGGCGTGCTCGGCTTGGCCGATGAGCCAGGCCATGGCTTCGCGGAAGTCAGCCACTTTCTCTTCCTTCTGGCGCTCGCCCTCACCGCGTGTGACCTTGGCACCTTCGCCGAGCAAGTCGCGGAAGGTGTTGGCGGCTTCAGCCAAGGCGGCGTAGTCGGCACCGTGCACAAAGTCTTGTGTGAGCACACTGCTCTTGACGTTGCCGTGGTGGCGGCGGCTGATGCGCAGAATGGGTTTGTCCGAGCGCTCGTCAAACTCACCGGCCACTTCAGCATCGGGCAGCTTTCCTTGCAGGGCGGCAGCAGACACTTCAGCATCGGCCACGGTATCCAGATTCAGCACAACGCCGTCTGCCACGGAGCGCAGGGCTTCTGCGTCCATGAAGTTGCGCAAACGGGCGATGACACCTTGTGCGACCTGGTGCTTGCGCGCCAGTTCGGCCAGCACGTCGCCGGTGAGGGTGGTGCTGTTGGCGCCACCGGTGATGACGGAGGCGTTGACCAAGGCAATACGCAGCAAGAAGCTGTCCAGTGCTGGCGCGTCTTTCAAATACAGCTCTTCTTTTCCGGCCTTGACTTTGTAGAGTGGCGGCTGCGCGATGTAGATGTGGCCACGTTCGACCAACTCTGGCATCTGGCGGTAGAAGAAGGTGAGCAGCAGAGTACGAATGTGCGCGCCGTCAACGTCGGCATCGGTCATGATGATGATGCGGTGGTAGCGCAGCTTGGCGACGTTGAAGTCGTCATTGCCGGTGGTGCCACCAGCTTTGCCGATGCCGGTGCCCAAGGCGGTAATCAGCGTCAAGATTTCGTTGCTGGTGAGCAGCTTTTCGTAGCGTGCTTTTTCAACGTTCAAAATCTTGCCGCGCAGAGGCAAGATGGCTTGAAATTTACGGTCGCGGCCCTGCTTGGCGGAGCCGCCGGCGGAGTCACCCTCGACGATGTAGATTTCGCACATGGCGGGGTCTTTTTCCTGGCAGTCCGCCAGCTTGCCGGGCAGGCCCATGCCGTCCAGAACGCCTTTGCGGCGCGTCATGTCGCGGGCTTTGCGTGCCGCTTCGCGGGCACGGGCGGCTTCAATGATCTTGCCGACAATGATTTTGGCGTCAGCAGGGCGCTCTTGCAGGTAGTCGTACAGGAGCTTGCTGACGATGTCTTCCACGGGGCCACGCACCTCGGAGCTGACCAGTTTGTCTTTGGTCTGACTGCTGAATTTGGGCTCGGGCACTTTGACGCTGAGCACGCAGGTCAGGCCTTCGCGCATGTCGTCGCCGGTGACTTCGACTTTGGCTTTTTTGGCGATTTCAGTGTCGTCAATGTATTTGTTGATAACACGGGTCATGGCCGCCCGCAGGCCGGTCAGGTGGGTGCC
>JBBKVN010000334.1:0-13106 GCA_037968455.1 Rhodoferax sp. | reverse complement strand
GGCAGCTCAGCGCGATAACCGCCGCCCAATGCACGCATCAAGCTCACTTGGGTGTCAATCACTCGGGCACTCAGGTCCACGCCCTGTCGGCGCTGGTTGAGCACGGCGGCTTCGGTCGCAAGCACGCTGAGGTAGTTGCTCAGTCCGGCCTCATAGCGTTGCATGGCAATGCTGTAGGCCTCCTCGCTCAAGGCCAGCGCAGCCTGCTGCTCAGTCTGCTGGCGCGAGATGGCCTGAAGCGACGCCAACAAGCCGGCAACCTCGCGCACGGCGTCAATCACGGTGGCGTTGTAGCTGCCAATCGCACCATCCAGATCGGCTTGGCGGCCTTTCAAATTGGCGCGTAGACGGCCGCCATCAAACAATGGCAGGCGCAGCGCCGGGCCAACGCCCCACTGCTCGCTACCGGCATTGGTCAATCGATCCAGGCCGATGCTGGACAAACCGGCAAACGCCACCAAATTGATGTTGGGATAAAACTGCGCTCGCGCATTGCCCACATCCTGGCTCGCAGCTTCAACACGCCACCGGGCAGCGGAGATGTCAGCCCGGCGTCCCAGCAGGTCCGAAGGAATCGTCGAGGCTGGCGCAACGCTGTGGGTTGTCAATATCGACGCATCAGCAAGCTCCACCGTCTGGCTGGGCTCGCCCACCAACGCCGCAAGGGCCAATCGCGCCAAGGTCAACTGCTCGCCCAGGGTCTCAATCTGCAAGCGTGCCTCCGGCAGGCCGCCCTCGCTTTGGCGCAGCTCCAGTCGGGTGTCCAGACCGGCCGCCACCCGGTCACGAACCAGCGCCAGCGAATGCTCGCGTTGCACCAAGGTCTGGCGAGCCACGCCCAGTTGATCATTCAAGCGGGCGATCTGAAAGTAGGTGTGTGCCACCTGGCTGGCCAGCAACAGGCGGGCGGCCTCGGACTCGGCTTGGGCGACTCTCACCTGACCCAGCGCGCCGGCAAGCATCGCCCTGTTTTTCCCGAAAAAATCAATCTCCCAGCTTGCGCTCAACTGGGCCGTTCCGGTGTCCCGCACCGAGCCCGCCAGAGGGGCCGGCACCGCACCGTTGGCGGTGTATTGCTGGTGCGTCAAGTCAAGCGAGGCGTTGAGTTGGGGTTGGTTGGCGGCGCCTGCGCCCTGCGCGGCAGACTCCGCGCGAGCCACTCGCGCGGCCGCGACCTGCAAAGTGGGGTTGGCGGCCAGCGCTTTGTCCACCAGACCGTTCAACTGGGCATCGCCAAAGTCGCTCCACCAGGTCGAACCCACCATGGCGTCACGGGAACTGGCGCTTGGCAAGCCCACCGAACTGGCACTGCGCATTTCTTGCGGAACGGCGACTTCGCCCATTTGGGCGCAAGCCGATAGACCGAACGCGGCGACGATCACCCACGCCACGGGCAAAAGTCGCAGAGGCGTGTGGGCGATAAAGGGTTCAAACTTCATGGTTGTCTCCGGAACAAATTGGGGCATCCACAGGCGTTTGTGCATTGCTCAAAATTCGACGCAAATAGCCTTTTAAGGTCTCAAACTCATCCACGGAGAAGCCTGCCAAATGAGCGTTTTGAACGCGGCTTAACACGCCAGGAATGCCCGCGGCCGTGACTTGGCCTTCATCGGTCAGCTCGATGTTGACAACGCGCCGGTCTTCCACCGAGCGAATCCGGCGGCATAGGCCCTTGGCTTCGAGCCGGTCCAGCATGCGGGTCATCGCCCCGGCGTCCAGTTGACACTCCCGTGCCAACTCAGCCACGGTTGAAGCCTTTCCCAAATACAACTTGAACAGTGGCAGCCACTGCGCGTTGGTGAGGTCACAGCTGGCCAGTTCTTTGTCGACCTCTTGCGCAACCACCGACAAGACGCGGCGCATCAAATAGCCCACGCTTTCTTCAGTGGTATAGCCATCAGCCCGGTAAAACTCATGCTGGACAGGTGCCGTAGCCGCCGGCATCGGCGCGGAATCAGGGGGTAAGTTGGATGACGTCATAGGGTTTGAATTATTAATTGCCTAGGCATTTAATGTCAAGGCTTTGTTTGGTCAGGCAACTACTTTTGTTTTTTGACTACACTTGCGCTCATGACTACCGTCGCACCCGCCAAAGCATCACCCCGTTCCCTGTCTGGCTTGCTGCCGTTTTTGCGCCCTTACCGCATTCGCATCGGGCTGGCCATCGTCTTTCTGGTCATGGCAGCTGTGGCCACCCTCGCCTTCCCGATTGCGTTGCGCAGTCTGATCGACGGCGGTCTGGTGCAGACTGACAAGGGGGCTCAGGTCATGGCACTGCGAGACCACTTCGTGGCGCTGTTCGGGGTGGCTTTTGCCCTTGGACTGTTCTCGGCCGGGCGCTTTTATATGGTGAGCTGGTTGGGCGAACGAATTACCGCGGATCTTCGCAATGCGGTTTACGGCCACGTGCTGCATCAAAGCCCCGAGTTTTTTGAAACCACCCAAACCGGCGAAGTGCTGTCTCGGCTGACGGTGGACACCACGCTGGTGCAAACCGTGGTGGGTTCATCCCTGAGCATGGGCTTGCGCAACACCGTGATGGGGATCGGCGCCTTGGGCATGCTGGTCTGGACCAACCCTTATGTGATGTTTCAGGTGTTGGGTATGTTGGTATTGATCGTCGTGCCCTCAGTCCTGTTTGGCCGACGGGTGCGCAAACTGTCTCGCGCCAGCCAGGACCGCATGGCGGACTCCAGCGCAATCGCAGCCGAAGTGCTCAACGCCATTCCGGTCGTGCAAAGCTATACCGCAGAAGAGCGTGAAGGCGCGCGCTTCAATGCCTCCACCAACGAGGCATTCACCACTGCCGTGCGCCGCACCAAAGCGCGCTCCATTTTGGTGGCGTTCATCATCATCGCCACCTCAGCCGCTTTGTTGTGGGGCCTCTACCAGGGTACGCAAGCCGTGATGGCCGGACGTATCACCGCCGGCCACCTGGGTCAAACCGTGGTTTATGTGATCATTCTGGCAAGCGCTTTTGCCATCTTGGGTGAGGTCTATGGCGACTTGCTTCGCGCTGCCGGCGCCACAGAACGGTTGATGGAGTTGCTGGGCAGTCAATCGCCCATCATTTCACCGTCAAATCCGACGCCAGCGCCCGTCCCGCCTGCGGGAAGTGCTATCAATTTTGAAGGCATTGATTTCAATTACCCTTCCCGCCCAAACCAAACTGCCTTGCAGCAGTTCTCTCTCCACGTGCAGCCGGGGCAAACCGTGGCCATTGTGGGCCCGAGCGGCGCGGGCAAAAGCACGGTGTTTCAATTGCTGCTGCGTTTTTATGACCCTCGCGCTGGCCGCATTGTGCTGGACGGCGTGCCGACCAACGAGATGAGTCTGCATGACTTGCGCCAGCGCATTGGCATCGTGCCGCAAGACGCGGTGATCTTCTCCAGCAGCGCGCTGGAAAACATTCGCTACGGACGCCCCGACGCCAACGACGGAGAAGTCAAAGCCGCGGCCCAAGCCGCGTTTGCCGACGAGTTCATCAACGCCCTGCCCGAGGGTTACAACACATTTCTTGGCGAGCGGGGGGTGCGCCTGAGTGGTGGCCAGCGCCAGCGCATTGCCATTGCCCGCGCCATGCTGAAAAACCCGCCGCTGCTGCTGCTGGACGAGGCGACCAGCGCGCTCGATGCCGAAAGCGAACGCATGGTGCAAGCCGCGCTGGAGTCCGCCATGCGTGACCGCACGACACTGGTCATCGCGCACCGCTTGGCCACTGTGCAAAAAGCAGACCACATCGTGGTGTTGGATCAGGGTCAACTGGTTGAACAAGGCACACACGCCGAATTGGTAGCTCAAGGCGGCGTCTACGCCGGCCTGGCCGCGCTGCAGTTTGAAGCCTAGTGGGGTTCAACGACGGGTTGGCTTGAACTGAGGCCCCGCCACTTGTAAACTTCAATTTTGAGACTGGCGTTTGCAATGAGCATGTCCTCTGTCAACTCCAATTCGATTGAATCCACCCAGAGCCAGCAACGTGTTGCCAGCGTTCAAAAGGAACAGCAACAGGACAATCAGGCCAAAGAGGCTGCGGCAAACAGTGCCGCGCAAGCAACGCAACGCCCAGCAATCAATACGCCAGGGCAAACGACCGGCCAGTTGCTGAATGTGACGGCCTGAGCCGGACGACAAGCTCGGAGTAAGCCATGGCTCTGATCACCGCAACCAACACGGCAACCCCCTCGCTCCAATCGGTTCTCACCAAGATCCGACTGACGCAAGTGCGTCAGCAAGCCAATCAGCCAGAAGCCAATGCCGAAGATTTGCGCACACGGGCCAACGAGGGAGAGCAAGAGGCCACGCAAAGCCAAGGGCGAGTTCAAGCGTTGAGCAGACAGCAGCAGTGCGACCCCACGTACGGCCCAAAAGCGTCGCGATCCCAAGGTGGTTTTCACCTCAAACCCAAGAGGTGCTGGTGACTGCCTATGCGGCCAGCGCGTCAAGCCGGGCTGTGGCCGACAGCCTGCTCAGGACGGACACCTTGGCCTCCCCTGTCACCAATTCACAAGGTAATCTCACCGGTCGCATCGTCGATCTGCAGGCGTAAAAAAGGCAGGGCTCGAACCCTGCCTTGTGTCACTCACTGCCTACGTGGCGCGGCGTTCAGGCCGCCCCAGTGCGTCAGGCCAATTGTCGGAGCTCGCGCAAACCCACGGAGACCGGCGCCAAGTCGGCCCCCATGGTGCCAATGTCGACCAACAGGCTGCATAGACGGGCAATGGATGCCTCGTGCGTACCCCGCCAGGCCGATAGGTCCTCCTTGCGGGTCAACAATCCTTGCGTGACTTGCCCAGCAATGGAATACACGTCGTCTCTGGCACTGGCGCGTGCCTGGGTTTGCCACAGGGTCTCTGTCGGCAAACGATTGATCTGGGTGCGCCATTCGCTCAACCCCAACTCGGCATCGATCCCGAAATAGGTGCGGGCGGCCTGCTCCAAACTGGTCTGGGCCTGCTGCGCGAGGTCGGCCAGATCCAGCGCCGGGAAGATGAACTCCAGTGCAGTCAGGTTTTGCGCCAAAGCGGGCTCTACATCCGCTTTCACCAGTGCGTCAGTGGCGGCTTGCCAGTTCGCGTTGGCGCTTTCAGGCAGCCACTCAGCCAAGTTGGCACGCAACTCGCGCGCGGCCGGTTGGTAGCGCCCAATCAGCGTTGGCAGGTCCGTGCTTTGGCCCCGCACCCGAAGCATCCAGCGCGATGCGCGTTGGGCAATCGCGTTGAGCTTGGCCAACAAGTCCAACTGCAGCTTGGCGTCCACCTGGTAGTCCAGGTCATCGATCTGGTCCCACAAAGGTTCCAAATCGAACACTTCACGTGCCAAAGTGAAGGCTCGGATCACGTCTGCCGCTGTCGCACTCGCCTCAGTGGCTACGAAATTGACAAATGTGGCGCCGGTCCGGTTCACCACGGCATTGGTGACGAAGGTGGCGATGATCTCGCGCTTCAAGGGGTGAGCGGCAATGGCATCAGAGAAGCGCTCGCTCAGCGCTTTCGGAAAGTAAGCTTTGAGGGACTGGCTGAAGTAAGGATCGTCCGGCAGGTTGCTGGCAACCAAATCATCAAACACCGACATCTTGGCGTAGGCCAGCACCACAGCACCTTCCGGCGCCGTCAAGCCCACCTTGCGCGCTTTGCGACGGGCGATTTCTTCGTCAGTTGGCAGAAATTCAATGGTGCGGTTCAAACGCCCCTGACCTTCGAGCCATTGCATCAGGCGTTGCTGCCCGTCCAGCACATAAAGTGGACGATGGGTGGCAATGTCCAAGGCCTGGCTTTGGTAGTAATTGTCAGCCAGTACGAGCAAGCCCACTTCGTCGGTCATGGAGGCCAAGAGGTCGTTGCGCTGTTTGAGCGTCAAGTCGCCGGCTTCCACCACACTGCCCAACAAAATCTTGATGTTGACCTCATGGTCGGAGCAGTCCACACCGGCCGAGTTGTCGATTGCATCGGTGTAAATCAGGCCACCTTTTTGCGCAAACTCAATCCGGCCATTTTGGGTGGCGCCCAAGTTGCCACCTTCGGCCAATACTTTGCAACGCAATTCATTGCCATTGACTCGGAAACCGTCACTGGCTTTGTCACCCACTTGGGCATGAGTCTCAAAACTGGCCTTCACATAGGTGCCGATCCCACCGTTGTACAGCAGGTCAACAGGCGCCTGCAGAATGGCGCGCAACAGGTCCACTGGGGGCAACTTGTTGGCGTCGATGCCCAAGACGGCCTTGGCCTCTGCAGTCAGCGCAATGGACTTGGCCGAGCGAGAAAACACACCGCCACCAGAAGAGATCAAGCTTTTGTCATAGTCGTCCCAACTGGAGCGCGGCAAATTAAACAAGCGCTTGCGTTCAGCATGTGACCGGGCCACATCCGGCGTTGGGTCAATAAAAATGTGCCGGTGGTCAAATGCAACCACCAACTGAATGTGCTCGGACAACAGCATGCCATTGCCAAACACATCACCCGACATGTCACCAATGCCGGCTACCGTGAACGGCGTAGTTTGGGTATTGACGCCCAGCCCACGGAAATGACGCTTGACGGACTCCCATGCACCGCGGGCGGTGATACCCATTTTCTTGTGGTCGTAACCCACCGAACCACCTGAGGCAAAGGCATCACCGAGCCAGAATCCATAGTCGGCAGACACAGCGTTCGCGTAATCAGAGAAAGTGGCGGTCCCTTTGTCTGCGGCAACCACCAGGTAAGGGTCGTCCTCATCGTGGCGAACCACGTTAGCAGGCGGCACCACGGCACCTTTGACGACGTTGTCAGTCAGGTCCAGCATGCCGGACAGAAACAGCTTGTAGCAAGCCACACCTTCGGCCATATAAGCTTCGCGGTCGGTCGCCGGTGGCGCGCTTTTCAAAACAAATCCACCTTTGGAGCCGACGGGAACAATAACGGTGTTTTTGACCTGCTGCGCCTTCACCAGACCCAACACTTCGGTGCGGAAGTCTTCGCGACGATCCGACCAGCGAAGGCCACCACGGGCCACTTTGCCACCACGCAAGTGCACGCCTTCAACGCGAGGCGAATACACCCAAATCTCAAACATCGGCTTCGGCTCGGGCATACCCGGCACCTCCCGCGGATTGAGCTTGAAGCTCAGATAAGGTTTGATCACACCGGGCGCGCGCTCCTGCCAGGCATTGGTTCGCATGGTGGCCAGAACCGTGGAAATAAATTGCCGAAGAATACGGTCTTCATCCAAACTGGCCACTTTGCCAAGCTCGGTTTCAAGTTGTTCGGTCAACTGCTTCTGTGCCTGGTCTCGATCACCCCGCTGCGACGGATCGAAACGCGCCACGAACAAGGCGGCAATAGCCTGGGCCATTTGCGCATTGTTGTTGAGTGCGGCCTCGATATAGCTTTGACTGAACGGGAATCCCAGTTGCTTGAAGTAGCGGGTGTAGGCACGCAAAACGGCAATGGCACGCTCATCCATCGTGGTGGTCAACACCAGTTTATTCAGGTCATCGCTCTCTACCTCGGCCCGCCAGGTTTTGACAAACATGGACTCAAAGCGCGACTTGACTGTCGCCAGCTCCGTCATCGGAGGGAGTTGCAAACCCAAATCGTGAATCCACCGCGCATCGCTGCCGCTGCCAATGCGGTAGGGATGCTCATACAGCACGCGGGCCCCCATACGTTCAAGCACGGGCAAGGAATCCGACAATGCCACTTTGGTGGTGTTGTAAATTTTGAAACGAAGCATGCCCGCGTCGGCGTCCAGAGATCGATACAAGCGCACGGCGAGGGGTACTTCATCAGATAGTCCTGCCAGCAAATCAGCGTCTTCGGCGGCCACCGGCGCCGAGAAGTCTTCGCGATAAGAGGTGGGGAACGCATTTGAAAAACGATGAGCCAAGGCGAGTCCAACGCCTTCCCCGTGCGCACGCAACAACTCTGCAGTGCAATCGTCCTCCCAGCGCTGGGCCAACTTGGAGATGCGGGCTTCCAGCGCCGCGCTATTCATGTTGACAGGTGCTTGCGCCTTGGCAATCACCATGTAGTGAATACGTGCCATTGGACTGTCGGTCAACATCGGGGTGAATTCGATGGATTCCCCGTCCAAGGCGGTCATCAGTTCAAGTCCAATCTTGACACGCAGCTCTGTGTTGTAGCGGTCACGCGGCACAAAAACCTGCGCCGAAGTGAACCGTCCAAAGGGATCGCGACGCAGAAACAGACGGGTACGCTGACGCTCCTGAAGTCGCAGGATTCCAATCGTATGGTCAGTCAAAGTTGCGACATCAACCTGAAAAAGCTCGTCACGCGGGTACGTGTCCAAAATGGCTTCCAGCGATTTCGCGGCATGACTGCCGGGAACCACACCGGCGATGCGCAGAACTTCCGCCGCGCGACGACGAACTTGAGGAATCTCACTGACGTTCGCCGAGTAGGCGGTTGACGTGTAAAGGCCTAGAAACCGCGCCTCGCCAACCACTTCACCCGCGTCGTCAAAACGTTTGACAGCGATGTAGTCCAACCACGCAGGCCGATGCACCGTAGCACGGGTCATGGCCTTGGTGACTAGAACCAGTTCATCTGATTCAATCAGTGAAAGTGCTTCAACCGGCAAACGGTTCTCAGGAGTGCGAACTTCGCCCCGGAGAATACCCAGCCCGGACCCCTCACGCGCGATCAGGCTGACGCCCTGAGCATCACGCTTCAAGTCATAGTCTCTTGCACCCAAAAACGTGAAATTCCGGTCTTTGAGCCACGTCAAAAAATCCAGGCCTTCCTGGCGACTCTCATCCGACAACTTGCATTTTTTGGACGCAATGCCCGCCGCCTCCAGACGTTCAAGAATGGCAGACCAATCAAGAACCGCGCCTCTTACATCTCCGAGAACACGCTCCAGATCCGCCGTCAGGGTCAGCAGGTCCTCGGTGCGCACGATCCGGTCGCACTCAACCAAAATCAAGGACTCCACGGGATGCTGCTTGTTGCCCTCAGTCGCAATCGCGACGTTGCTCACCTCAGACACTTTCCCTTGAGCGTCACGCGCCACACCCATCATGGGATGAACAATCCAATGCGCTGTTCGGCCACTGCGATTGATCGCCATCGTGACCGAGTCAACCAAAAATGGCATGTTCTCATTCACGATTTGCACCACCGTGTGCTCACTAACGAAACCATCCTCAGCAAGTGTGGGATTGAACACGCGCACACGTGCAGACTGTGTCGGCCTGGCTAGGTCCAGCAGACGCCAATGGGCGTTGGCGATAGCGAACAATGTGGCGGGCTCCCGAGCCCCGATTTCATCGGGATCGGTGTTCTCAAAGTAAGCTGCAATAAAACCGCCCTGTCGACCCGCTGCAGGCCCCGCTTGTTTCTTGGTATAGGACAGCAGTTCGGCGAGCGCAGGGTGAGTCATGATGGATCCGAGGAATTAGGGTGTCAGAAATTTTAGACTTGCTTCCCTACCCGGCGGAACTATTGACGCCAAACTCATGGCGTTATGCAACAGATGTATTACTTCACAACAACCGAAGGGCAAAGCAGCTTGTATGCGACACGGATTGGTCGCTGCACCTAAAAACCGACCAGATCAGGAAAACACGGTCACCACCGCGCAATGGGTCGCTCTGAAATCCGACCAAACTCGACCGCTATTGCAAAGGCCGCTTCAACGCCTCAGGAAAAAGAAAGGGGAGCACCGGAACGCCCTCGTCAATGAGCGACTCTGTCTCCGCCGCCGTGGCTTTCCCCCGGATTCCCCGCACTGGAACCTCACCGTAATGGATCTTTCGAGCCTCTTCGGCAAACTGGCCTCCCACGTCATCCGTGTTGGCGATCACTCGGCGACCCATCTCCATCCAAGCAGCCTGCACTGCAGTGTCAGTGTCATCACCACGCTGAGGGGACTCAGCGGCACCATCCCTTGAACGAAGATTTAACCGGGGTGCACTAAGCAACTTGTGAACACGCGAATCTCCACAAAGGGGACAAATCAAGGCACCCGACTCAATTTGAGACGCAAAGTCTTGCTCGGACGAAAACCAGCCCTCAAAGCTGTGTTCCAGTTGACATTGCAGGTTTAGTACTTTCACGGGGTGCGAAAAATCAAACAGCGTCAGGCGGCGCTTGCACCCAAATTAGCGGCCAAGCTCCAGACAAATAGTTCTGCAGCCACATGGCACCGGCCAATGTTTTCGCGTCGGTCACTAAACCATCGCGGCACCAGACCAGCAGTTGTTCCGGCGTTGCCGAAAACACCTCAAGAAATTCGCCATCGTCCAAGGCCTGCACCCCCAAGCTCAGCCCACGCGCAAACCATATATCAATAAACTCAGTGGAATAGGCAATGACAGGGTGCAGCACACCTGCATGGGCCCACTCAAGTGCCGAGTAGCCCGTCTCCTCCAGCAACTCTCTTTGTGCGCAACTAAAGGTCGCCTCCCCCGGGTCAAGTTTTCCCGCAGGGAATTCAATCATTACTTGCCCAACGGGGTAACGAAACTGCCGCTCCAAAACCACCTGGATTTCACCGCTCTCCAACTGAAGCAACGGAATGACCATGACCGCGCCGGGATGGACAACAAATTCTCGGGTAGCAACACCCCCATCTGGCAACGCAACGGTGTCGCGAAATGCATGGAGAAATTTACCGCGAAACAACTCCTCGCCGAAGACCTTGGTCTCAATCAAACCCGAATCAGCCATGGGAAAACCGTGTCAATTGACGTGCTTGAGAAGATAACGATAGCAAAACCCGGGAAATGCAAAGGTCAGGAACAAGGTCCCGGTGATCGCATAAAACTCCCACTTTTGCGGGGCAATTTGGCCCGCGCTATTTTCTAGCGCCAATCCCAACAACCCCACACAAAAATAGAGAACAAATAATTCAAGCAAACGAAATCCAAGCGACTTCGCTGTCGAACCCGGCCAAACCAGCCAACGACGATGTGTTAAAAACGGCAAATTGGCTGCGGCAAAGGCGAGAAGAACAAGAAGCGAGGCTGCGACGGATTGGGACATTTCAGACAACTCGTCAGAGTTACGTTCTAAGCATCTGAACAATTGATTGTGCGCAAAGCGCCATCAATCCGCCAGGAAGCAAGCCCAATACAAGGACAAGTGCACCATTGACCGAGAGCACGGCCCTAACGTCCAACGGTGCCGAAATTTCAGCGCTTGACGTTGGCTCGTCAAAGTACATGACCTTGATGACGCGAAGGTAGTAGAACGCACCTACAAGAGACATCAACACAGCAAACACAGCCAAACCAATGTGCACAGCTTCGCCGGATGCAATCAACGCTTGAAGCACTGACAGTTTGGCGTAAAAGCCGACCATGGGTGGAATGCCTGCCAACGAAAACAAACAGATACCCATCACCGCAGCGTAAAGTGGGCTGCGCTGATTCAAGCCGGCAAAATCAGAAATCTCTTCGCTCTCAAACCCCTCACGGGCCAGCAACATGATCACACCAAAACTAGCCAGGGTGGTCAATACATAGGAGATCACATAGAACATGGATGAGCTGTAAGCGTTGGCAGCCGAACCAATATCTCCATCGAGCACACCTGACATCAGGCCAAGCAACACAAACCCCATCTGTGAAATGGTAGAGAAGGCCAACATCCGTTTCAGATTAGTCTGCGCAATCGCAGCCAGATTTCCGATCAGCAATGACCCAATGGACAGCACCATTAACATCTGCTGCCAATCAAAGGCCAGAGGCAACATTCCTTCAACGAGCAAACGGATAAAAATCGCAAATGCAGCCAATTTCGGGGCACCGCCAATCAATAGGGTAACCGCCGTTGGCGCGCCCTGATAGACATCGGGAATCCACATATGGAAAGGAACGACACCCAGCTTAAATGCGAGTCCAGCGACAACAAAAACCAACCCAAGCATCAGAACCTGGTGATTAACCTGACCTGTATTGATAGCGCTAAACACTTGATTCACATTGAGTGATCCAGTCGCCCCATACATCATTGACAAGCCGTAGAGCAAGAATCCGGAAGCGAGCGCGCCAAGTACGAAGTACTTCATTGCGGCCTCAGTCGCTGTCGCATCGTCACGGCGCAATGCAACCAAAGCGTAACTTGACAGTGTGAGCAACTCAAGACCGAGGTAAATCACCAGGAAATTGTTGCCTGAAATCATGACGAACATGCCCAAGAGTGAGAAGACACTCAGGGAAAACAGCTCTCCGCCACGCATCATGTCACGGTCAGCCGCGTAGGGTCGGCCGTAGACCAACGTGACCATTACCGCCAACGTCGCAAAGCATTTCAACCAGTTGCCCATCTGATCACTGACGACCATGTCGCCAAAACCATAAAAAGTCACCCCTGTACTTGCATAACTGGCCTGCAGTGCAGCGACCACGGCCAGAGTGATCAAGGTTAAAACATAAGTACCGGTGCGACGCGGACTTTTGACGGAAAGGTCTGCAATCGCAATGACGCAGCCCATTACAAGCAGGATGACCTCGGGGTACACCGAGATCCAACTGAGTTTGTCGATCATGTTCTGTCTCTTAATTCAATTTGGTCAACTCAGACTGATCAATTCAGCTTGGACAACGCTACGTGTTGAAGCAAATGAGCCACCGAGGTGTCCATCACATCAGTGAAGGGTTTGGGATAAATGCCCATATACAGCACGGCTATGGCCAGCAGTGACAGCATCAGGAACTCACGGCCATTGATATCCACCAAGGCTTTGACGTTATCGTTGGCAACCGGGCCGAGGTAGACCCGCTTGAACATCCACAAAGTGTAGGCCGCGCCAAATATCAACGCGCTTGCAGCCGCGAAACCCAGCCAAAAGTTGGCCTTGACCGCACCGAGGATAACCATCCACTCACCCACAAATCCAGCCGTTCCCGGCAAACCACAATTGGCCATGGAAAACAACAAAGCAAATGCTGCAAATTTTGGCATCGTATTGACCACGCCACCATAGCTGGCAATCTCCCGCGAGTGAACCCGGTCGTACAAAACGCCTATAGACAAGAACATTGCTGCTGAAACAAAGCCGTGCGCGATCATTTGCACCAAGCCACCTGACACACCCAGATCGTTAAAAATGAAGAACCCAAGGGTGACAAAACCCATATGAGCAACGGATGAATAAGCGAC
>JBBKVN010000333.1:0-6101 GCA_037968455.1 Rhodoferax sp. | reverse complement strand
ACGTGCAGGCCCGCCACCATGCTTTTGCGCAGGGCCTGAATGTTGTAGCGGTAAGTCTCGCGCTTGAGGGCCGTGCCCTCGCCAAACCAGCCGCCCGGCGGCACGCCCGTGAAGGTCATGGTCTTGCCTTCCGCGTTGTCGCTGCTCATTTTGAGAAGCCCGTCCACCACGCCAAACCAGTAAGTCACCGGGCGCCCGGTGCGGCACAGGTATTCACCCGGCGTGGCATCTGAAATCTTCAGATCTTCTTCGGCGCGCAGGCGCTCGGCTGGCGTTAATACGTGAATCCAGGGAATGGTCGCCAACTCATTGGGCGAGAGCGCGCGACGGCGGTGAAACAAGGAGTTATCTGACATGGCGTATGTTGTAAGTCTCCAATAAGTGAAGGGAAAACACCTACCGAGAAGAGTCTGAATTGTCGTCGAAATGACAACAAAGCGTCAAACGACGTCCTATTATTGACGCCAACACCGCAGCTGAACGACTTTTGATTCGGCTGCCTCACTTGAGACAAGGTACAGGGATGCAGACCACTTTTCCTCAGCTTCTTTTGAATCACGCCGCGAAGCGGCCGCTCGAACCCGCCATGCGCGAAAAAGAATACGGCATCTGGCAGGCGCTGACGTGGTCTGATCTCGCCTCACTGGTGGAGCACATCGCGGGCGGCCTGCATCAGGCCGGATTGCGTCGCAACGAGCACATGGTGGTGGTGGGCTCCAATCGCCCGCGGCTTTACGCCACCATGCTGGCGGTTCAGTCCTTGGGGGCGATTCCGATTCCCCTGTACCAGGATGCTGCGGCGCTTGAATGCATCTTCCCGATCAACAACGCTGATGTGCGCTTCGCTTTTGCCGAAGACCAGGAGCAGGTCGACAAGTTGCTGGAGATCCGCGAGCAGTGCCCACAGCTGGCGCACATCTTTTTTGACGACCCGCGCGGCTTGCGAAATTACGATGAGCCGGGTTTGGCGGGGCTGGATGAACTGATTGCGGCGGGCAAAACGTTTACCGCACAGCACGCTGGGTTTCTCCAGGAACAGGTGAGCCAGATCAAGGCCGACGACGTGGCAGCCATGTTTTTTACATCGGGCACCACCGGCAACCCCAAAGGCGTGGTGCATACCCACTACTCCCTGTTGAACCGTGCCCAAGCGGGTGCCGATTTTGACAAGTTGACGCACGCGGAGGAGGTGTTGGCCTATTTGCCACCGGCCTGGATTGGTCAAAACATCTTCAGCTACGCCCAGTGGTTGGCCTGCGGCTACGTGGTGAACTGCCCCGAGTCGGCGGCCACGGTCACCATTGACCTGAAAGAAGTGGGCCCCACTTACTACTTTGCCCCACCCCGCGTCTTTGAGGGCTTGCTCACCAGTGTGATGATTCGCATGGAAGACGCCAGCGCCCTCAAGCGCCGCATGTTTCATTACTTCATGAGTGTGGCGCAGCGCGTTGGCCCCACCAAAATGGACGGAAAGCAACTGTCTTTCACTGACAACTTGCTTTACATGCTGGGCAATTTTTGCGTGTACGGACCACTTCGCAACAACCTGGGTATGAGCCGGGTGCGGGTGGCCTACACGGCGGGCGAGGCCATTGGCCCGGACCTGTTCACTTTTTACCGCTCCATTGGCGTCAACCTCAAACAGTTGTATGGCTCCACGGAAACCGCTGTGTTTGTCTGCTTGCAGCCAGACCATGAAGCGCGGGCCGACACCGTCGGCGTGCCCTGCGCCGGGGTGGAAATCAAGGTCGCCGACAACGGTGAAATTTTGGTGAAGTCACCCGGTTTGCTGAAGGAGTACTTCAAGAATCCGGCGGCGACCGCTGAAGTGTTGACTGCCGACGGCTGGTACCACACCAGTGACGCCGGATTTCTGGATGCCCATGGTCACCTCAAGATCATTGACCGGGTGAAGGATGTGGGCCGCATCAAGGGAGGGGCCAGCGACGGCGCCATGTTTGCCCCCAAGTACGTCGAGAACAAACTCAAGTTTTTCCCGCACATCAAGGAAGTGGTTGCCTATGGCGATGGCCGCGACAAAGTTTGTGTGATGGTCAATATTGACGTCGATGCCGTCGGCAATTGGGCTGAGCGGCGCAACTTGCCTTACGCAGGCTACACCGACCTGGCGCAAAAATCTGAGGTGTACGAGCTCATTAAAGAGTGCGTCGAGAAAGTGAACGCCGACTTGAGCGCGGACGACATGTTGGCCGGTTCCCAAGTCAGCCGATTCTTGGTGCTGCACAAAGAACTGGACGCTGATGACGGTGAGTTGACGCGCACCAACAAGGTTCGCCGAGGCTTTATTGCGGACAAATACAGCGCGTTGATCGATGCGCTTTACAGCGGCAAGACCTCGCAGTTCATTGAAACCGTGGTCAAGTTTGAAGACGGTCGCACCGGTAGTGTCAGCGCCACCCTGCGAATCGACGATGCAAAGACCTTTGCGCCCATCAAGGCCGCGGCCTGAACCCACTCAGAAACACCATGGCGACAAAACAAATTGGTGACGTCATTCTTGACGTCAAGAACATCTCCCTCAGCTTTGGCGGCGTCAAGGCGCTAACCGATATTTCTTTTGATGTGCGCGAACATGAGGTGCGCGCCATCATCGGACCCAACGGCGCAGGAAAAAGCTCCATGTTGAACTGCATCAACGGGGTCTACACACCGCAGCAGGGCAACATCACCTTCCGTGGTCAAACCTTCAGTCACATGGACAGCCATCAAGTGGCCACCATGGGGATTGGCCGCACGTTCCAGAACCTGGCCTTGTTCAAAGGCATGAGCGTGATTGACAACATCATGACGGGGCGCAACCTCAAGATCAAAAGCAATATTTTTCTGCAAGCCTTGCGCATTGGCCCTGCACAACGTGAAGAAGAAATGCACCGCGAGAAGGTCGAACACATCATCGATTTTCTGGAAATCCAGGCTTTTCGCAAGACGCCGGTAGGGCAGTTGCCTTACGGTTTGCAAAAACGGGTTGACTTGGGTCGCGCGCTGGCCATGGAGCCACAAGTTCTGTTGCTCGATGAGCCTATGGCGGGCATGAACGTCGAAGAAAAGCAGGACATGTGTCGCTTTGTGCTGGATGTGAACGAGGAATTTGGTACCACCATCGTGCTGATTGAGCACGACATGGGTGTGGTGATGGACATATCTGACCGGGTGGTGGTGCTGGACTACGGCAAGAAGATTGGTGACGGCACGCCAGACGAAGTACGTAACAACGAAGACGTGATCAGTGCCTATCTGGGCACCAGTCATTGACGCAGCGGGAGATCACAAATGGCATTTTTTCTTGAAACACTGTTTGGCGGCCTGATGGCCGGCATGCTGTATTCACTGGTGGCGCTGGGCTTTGTATTGATTTACAAGGCGTCTGGCGTGTTCAACTTTTCGCAGGGTGCGATGGTGTTGTTTGCCGCCCTGGCGATGGCACGGTTTGCGGAGTGGATCCCCGCCATCACGGGTATTGACAGCCTGTTCCTGGCAAACGTGCTGGCCTTTCTGGCTGCGGGCGTGGTCATGTTTGTGGTGGCCTGGTTGATTGAACGACTGGTATTGCGTCACTTGGTCAATCAGGAAGGCACCACCTTGCTGATGGCGACCTTGGGTATTGGTTATTTCCTGGACGGATTGGGCCAAACCATCTTCGGAAGCGCCATCTACAGCATCGACATTGGCATGCCTAAGGAGCCGATTTTTGTGTTGCCCGGCGTGTTTGAGGGTGGCCTGTTGATCAACAAGGAAGACCTGTACGCGGCCCTGATTGCCGCTGTGCTGGTGGTCTTGCTCAGTATTTTTTTCCAGAAAACGATCACCGGGCGCGCTTTGCGGGCGGTAGCCGATGACCATCAGGCCGCTCAGAGCATCGGTATTCCATTGAACCGCATCTGGGTCATTGTGTGGTGTGTGGCAGGTATTGTTGCCTTGGTGGCCGGCATGATTTGGGGCAGCAAGCTGGGCGTTCAGTTTTCGCTGACCACCGTGGCCTTGCGGGCCTTGCCGGTGGTGATTCTTGGGGGGCTGACCTCTGTCCCTGGCGCCATCATTGGCGGCCTGATCATCGGTGTGGGTGAGAAGCTGTCTGAAGTGTTTTTGGGCCCCTTTGTAGGCGGTGGCATTGAGATCTGGTTTGCCTATGTGCTGGCACTGGCCTTCCTGATGTTCCGTCCTCAGGGCTTGTTCGGCGAAAAGATCATCGATCGCGTTTAAGCCGATACCCACTGAAAGAAAAATACCATGTTTTACAGAGAAAACGGCCAGTTCAAGACCTCTTACCGGGCCGACAGCCAAATCTTCCCGATTGCCCAAGACCGCTGGGGCGTGCTAGCCCTGCTGGCTGTCGCCGTCATTGCCGTGCCTTTGTTGGCTGACGAATACCTGCTGCGGGCCATCTTTATTCCCTTTCTCATCCTGTCTTTGGCAGCGTTGGGGGTGAATATTCTGGTTGGTTTTTGCGGGCAAATCTCGCTCGGGTCTGGTGCTTTTATGGCCGTCGGGGCCTACGCCGCCTACAACACCTATGCGCGAATTGAAGGCATGCCATTGATTGTGGCCTTGCTCTCAGGGGGCTTCTTTGCAACACTGGTGGGCTTGTTCTTCGGCATCCCCAGCCTGCGCGTCAAGGGCTTGTACTTGGCCGTGGCGACACTGGCGGCACAGTTCTTTTGCGATTGGGCATTTTTGCGCATCGGCTGGTTCAGCAACAACAGCTCGTCGGGCTCGGTCGCTGTGTCTGATCTGAGTGTGCTGGGTTGGTCGATTGAGTCGCCTATTAGCAAATACCTGTTCTGCCTGGGTGTGTTGGTGGTCTTTGGGGTGCTGGCCAAAAATCTGGTGCGCGGCGCCATTGGTCGTGAATGGATGGCCATTCGGGACATGGACGTAGCCGCTGCCGTGATTGGTATTCGCCCCATGTACGCCAAACTCAGCGCCTTCGCCGTCAGCTCCTTCATCGTCGGCGTGGCAGGGGGCCTGTGGGGCTTCATTCACCTGGGCTCTTGGGAGCCTGCTGCCTTCTCGGTGGATCGCTCATTCCAACTGCTCTTCATGGTCATCATTGGAGGCATGGGTTCCATCATGGGCAGCTTCTTTGGTGCCGCCTTTATCGTGGTGTTGCCCATTTTCCTGAATCAGGCGCTGCCGGCTTTGGGCAGCCTGTTCGGGTTGGATATTTCGACCGCCCTAGTGGCCCACACCGAGGTCATGATTTTCGGTGCACTGATCGTCTGGTTCCTGATTGTGGAGCCGCACGGGCTCGCCAAGCTGTGGAGCATCGGCAAGCAAAAGTTGCGTCTCTGGCCTTTTCCTCATTGAGTCTTAGACCCACGATGCTTTAATTTTTCGTTCGTTAACCACAGGCATTTCAATGCCGATCTTTAGGAGACTTTCATGAAAATTCGTCATATTGTTCTGGCCGGTTTGGTGGCCTCAGCCAGCGCTGGCGCTTTCGCGCAAGCCAAAGAGCAGTTTTTCCCGGTGCTTTCCGGGCGAACCGGTCCGGTCGCGCCCAATGCCACCCCCTGGGCCAACGGACACAACGACTACATGAAGCTGGTGAATGCCCGCGGTGGTATCAACGGCGTCAAAACCCTGGTGGAAGAGTGTGAAACCGGCTACGCCACCGACCGCGGTGTGGAGTGCTATGAGCGTCTGAAAAACAAACACGGTGGCGCTACCGTGTTTCAGCCTTTGTCCACCGGTATCACTTTTGCGCTGACTGAAAAGGTTGCTGCTGACAAAATCTCCCTGATTACCTCCGGCTATGGTCGCAGTGACTCGGCAGATGGCGGTATCTTCAAATGGAACTTTCCATTGATTGGTCACTACTGGGTGGCCGGCGACACGGTGCTGCAGCACATTGGCAAGAAGGCCGGTGGCATGGACAAGCTCAAGGGCAAGAAAATTGGCGTGGCCTACCACGACAGCCCGTTTGGCAAGGAGCTGTTGCCCATTCTGCAAGAGCGCGCGGCCCAGTACGGCTTTACCCTCCAGTTGCTGCCCGTGGCTGCGCCTGGCGTGGAGCAAAAAGCCACCTGGTTGCAGGTACGTCGTGAACAGCCTGACTACATGATTCTCCAGACTTGGGGTGT
>JBBKVN010000332.1:0-8068 GCA_037968455.1 Rhodoferax sp. | reverse complement strand
TGTCATACCTTCAACTCAAAGGCATCGAAAAATTCTTCGGTGAGCACCGCGCCATCAAGGGCATTGATCTGGAGATCAAACCGGGCGAATTCATCGTTTTTGTGGGGCCATCGGGCAGCGGCAAATCGACTTTGCTGCGACTGAGCGCTGGTCTGGAACACATTGACGGCGGCACGCTGAGCCTGGAAGACCGGGACATCACGCACCTGCCCTCGAGCAAACGCGATCTGGCCATGGTGTTCCAGAGCTACGCGCTCTACCCGCACATGACCGTGGCCGAGAACATGAGCTTTGCGCTCAAACTGGCCGGTGCCCCGAAGGCCGAGATCGACGAAAAGGTGAAGAAGGCTGCCGAGATTCTCGACCTCACAAAATACCTGGAACGCACCCCCAAGGAACTCTCCGGTGGTCAGCGCCAACGCGTGGCCATTGGCCGCGCCATCGTGCGGGCACCCAAGGTGTTTTTGTTCGACGAGCCGCTGTCCAACCTCGATGCCGCACTGCGCGGGCAGACCCGTATCGAGATCGCCAAGCTGCACCGCGATCTGGGCGCCACCACCGTGTACGTGACCCACGACCAGGTCGAAGCCATGACGCTGGCCGACCGCGTGGTGGTGCTGCGCGACGGCCTGATCGAACAGGTCGGCACACCGCTGGAGCTCTACGACAGCCCGGCCAACCAATTTGTGGCCCAGTTCATCGGCACGCCGCAGATGAACATCCTGCCCCACACCCAGTGGTCCGCCGCCATCAAGGCCTTGGCGCCAGCGGCTGCCAAGGACGGCGCCATCGGCCTGCGCCCCGAGTGTGTGGTGGTGGGCTCCGACACCAACGCCAAGGTGCAGGGAAAAGTCGACGTGGTCGAAGCCTTGGGGGCCGAGACACTGATCTACATCACCACCAACGAGGGCGCGCACCTGGTGGCGCGCCAAAGCGAGCGCACCCCGCTGCACATGGGCGACCCCGTGAGTGCAGACATGGCGCTGGACCAGGCGCACTGGTTCGACAGCAAGGGCCGCGTGGTGAAAGCCACCGCCGCCGCTTGATTCTGCTCCCCAAAGTTGGACCCCATCCCGAATGAACGCTACTACCCAACCCGGTCAACTGACCATCCTGCACCTGGGGCTGGGCTCGTTTCACCGAGCTCACCAGGCCGTTTACCTGCACGAGCTGCAACAGCTGGGCAACTGCCCCTGGGTGCTGGCGGGTGGCAATCTGCGACCCGACATGAGCGAGACCGTGGCCGCGCTGCGCGCTCAAAAAGGGCGCTACACCCTGGAGACCATCACGCCTCAGGGCGAACACAGCTACACCCGCATCGACTCGATCCGCGAGGTGATTCCTTACCAGCCTGATCTGGCGCCGATGATTGCGATGGGGGCCGACCCGGCCACGCGCATCATCTCGTTCACCGTGACCGAGGCAGGCTACTACTTCGATGCGCAGGACCGACTGGACTGGACCAGCTTCCGCGACCTCCAGGTCGATCTCAAGGCCGCTCAAGAGGGCCGGCCCGGCCAGACCATTTACGGCGCGCTCACCGCCTTGCTGCGCGCGCGCATGCAGGCCAACGCGGGCCCTGTGACCCTGCTCAACTGCGACAACCTGCGCCACAACGGTGACCGCTCCCGCAGCGGTCTGCTGCAGTTCATTGACGAGCTGGGCGACAAGGCCTTGCACAACTGGGTCGACGCCAACACCACTAGCCCCAATGCCATGGTAGACCGCATCACGCCCCGCCCCACGCCCGACGTGGCCGAACGCGTGAAGGCTGCCACCGGGTGGGACGATCAGGCACCCGTGATGGGAGAGAGCTTCATTCAGTGGGTGATCGAAGACAACTTCATCGCCGGTCGCCCGGACTGGGAAGCCGTTGGCGTTGAGATGGTCAAATCCGTTCAACCTTATGAAGAGGCCAAAATTCGGGTGCTCAACGCCACCCACAGTTGCGTTGCCTGGGCGGGCACCTTGGTCGGCTATGAGTTCATTCATGAAGGAGCGCTGGACCCGGTGATTCGCCAACTGGCATTCGACTACGTGACGGACGATGTCATGCCCGTGCTGAACACGCTTGAGCATCCGTGCCCGCTCGACCTCGCCACCTACCGTGATGTGGTGCTGGACCGATTCAGCAACCCCGCCATTCTGGACACCAACCAACGCGTGGTGATGGATGGTTTCAGCAAGATTCCCGGTTTCATTGCCCCCACTATTCGGGAGCGCCTGGCCCGTGGCGAGTCTATCTCCAGCGTGGCCATGTTGCCCGCGCTGTTTCTGGCTTACCTGCAACGCTGGCATGCCGGTCTGATTCCCTATACCTACCAGGATCAGGCCATGGACCCGGCCGTCGGTCATGCCATTTGTGACGCACCTGACCCCGTCGCCGCCCTGTGCGCCGATGGAGCCCTATGGGGCGAACTGGCAGGCGACACCCGCTTGACGGAGTCGATTCAGGGTGCTTACTCGCGTGTCACCCAATTAACTCAGGCTCATCGTTCATGAACAACCCCCTGCCTCCCCGATTGAAAGACAAACACACCGTTCTGACGGGCGCGGCGGGAGGGATCGGGTTGGCCGTCACGGCCGCTTTTTTGGAACACGGCGCCCATTGCACGGTGGCAGACCGGGGCGCGCACCCCACGCCTGAGCTTGCCGCGCTAATGGCGAAGCACCCCGAAACGCTGCACTACGTGGCGACGGATGTCACGCGTCTGGACGAGATCGACGCGCTGATACAGGCGGCCCAACACCGTTTTGGCCCCATCACCACCTTGTTCAACAACGCCGCCGTTTTTGACATGGCCCCGCTCCTTGACAGCGATGAAGCCATGTATGACAAGCTGTTCTCGGTGAATGTCAAAGGCGCTTTTTTTGTCATGCAGAAGGTGCTGGCCCAGATGGTGGCCAACCAGGTCAAAGGCTCGGTCATCAACATGGCCTCTCAGGCCGGGCGCCGGGGCGAGGCCTTGGTCTCGCACTACTGCGCCAGCAAGGCGGCCATCATTAGCTATACCCAAAGTGCCGCGCTCGCCATGGCACCCCACGGCATTCGGGTCAATGGCATTGCGCCCGGCGTGATTGACACGCCCATGTGGCAGCATGTCGACGCGCTGTTTGCCCGCCATGAAAATCTGCCTCTGGGCGAAAAGAAAAAGCGCGTGGGCGAAGCAGTGCCGCTGGGTTACATGGGCACGCCGGCCGATATTTGCGGCGCTGCCGTTTTCCTGGCCAGCAACGAGGCTGCCTACATCACCGCGCAAACCCTCAATGTCGATGGTGGCAGCGTCATGTCCTGACGCGACCCCTGCGCCGGTTTCACCTACCATTGCCGCACCATGCCTACCCTGCCGCGCCAACTAAAACCAGAACTGGAGCACGAATACGTTCGCTCCACAGAACTGGGCTATGAACCTGCCAACGAGACCGGCATCATCCGGTGCCTGTCCCATGGCTACCCGACACCGCTGGCGCGCTGGCACCACCATGATGAATACGAACTGCACCTGATCACGGCCACCTCGGGCAAGGTGTTCGTGGGCGACTGGATTGGCCAGTTTCAACCTGGCCAACTGGTGCTCACCGGGCCGCGCCTGCCGCACAACTGGGTCAGCATGGATGTGCCGGAAGGCGGCGTTGAAGAGCGCGACCTGGTGATTCAATTCCCCCGCGCCCCGATTGAACTGGCCAGCCAGCAAATTCCCGAGTTGCGCGAAATCATGCCCTTGCTGGAACGCTCTCGCCATGGCATCGAGTTTTTTGACATGCTCCCGCAGGCGCTGGCGCACTGGCACAACGTGAAGAACACGCAAGGGTTGGCCCGTTTTGGCGCTTTTTGCGCCTTTCTGGGCGACCTGGTTCAATGCACTGACTACCGCATGCTGTCCAACGCCCCGCTACAAAGCGTGGACAACGATGCGCAACTGGAGCAGATCAACGTCATCGTCAACCGCATCACCGAGAACCTGAGCGAGTCGCAATCGGCCGCCGACATCGCCCGCGGATTGGGCATGAGCGAGAGTGGCTTCTCGCGGTTTTTCCGCCGGGCCACGGGCAATACCTTCACCGATTTCGTCAACCACGTGAGAATCAACCGGGCTTGCCAGTTGCTCATGGAGACCGACCTGGGTATTGCCAACATTGGTTTTGAGGTGGGGTTCAACAACATCGCCAATTTCAACCGCCGCTTCCTCAGCATCAAAGGCATGACGCCCAGCGAATTCCGGCGGCAGGCAGCCAGCCGGTTTGGTCAAAAGTCCTGAGACTAAACATCCCGACCAAGATGAAACCAGCCGCCGGCCTCATATTTATAACTTTTATGGCGCTAGCCGGCGTCCTGCATGCGCAGACAGCTATCAATTCAGAAGCAGCGCCCAATTTTTCCGGCGGCACTTTGCCACTGCGCAACTTGCTCATTGAAGTACGACAAATCAGCCAGAACGACGCCACTGGATCAGCCCTCAGCGTGCAGGGCACGGCGCAACTGAGGCCTGGCGCGACGGGCATTCAAGGGGAGATTCAAGGCAACACCCGACCACGGTCCCTGTCGGCCAATAGCCAGCAACAGGTGTTGGTCATCAACGGCCGCTCGGCCGCCATTGCCTTGCGCAACAGCATGTCTTTTCGATTGGTGCAAACCGTGATTCTCCATGGGGTAATGACCGTGGTGCCAGGCGTCGTGATTCTGGAGGCAGGTACCGGGTTCAATGCACTGCCGCGCTGGGATGGCAGGGGGCCTGTCGAGCTGGCTATTTCTGCGGTCCAGGGCCAAGGGCTTTACCAAGCCCAAACCGCCAGCACCTCGACCTGGGTCATGGTCGACCTCGGTGACTGGGTGACCGTCGCCCAATCAGAACAGCACTCCACGGGCGCCACAACCGGTGGGTTCGGGTCCGTGGACAACCGACAAACCACCGGTACCCAAGTGCAAGTCCGGGTAACAGCGCCTTAGCGGTTGAGCACGCCCATCAGGGTGGCGGCCAACTCCTCTGCCACAAACTTGGCCACATAAGCGTCGGCGCCCACGCTTTTGACATGGCTTTCGTTGGTGCTTCCCGTCAACGACGAGTGAATCACCACCGGCATCCCCTTGAACCGGGGGTCCTGCTTGATGGTTCGGGTGAGGGTGAAGCCGTCCATCTCCGGCATCTCCAGGTCGGTGAGCACCAAGGCCACCTTGTCGCGAATGGTTTTTCCTTCAGACTTGGCCTCAGAGGCCATGGCCTGCAGACGATTCCAGGCTTCTTGACCCGATTTGGTCATGATGAAGGGCACGCCCATGGCTTTGAGCCCTTGCTCAATCATCAAGCGTGCGACCGCTGAATCATCGGCGGCCAAAATGACCGTGCCGGGCGGCAAGTTCACCTTGGGCACCTTGGCATCATCAGGGACGGCCTCGTGGTCCTGCGGAAACACATCACGCAAGATCTGCTCCACGTCCAGCACCTGCGCCAACCGGGTGTTCTCGGCCGCGCCATCCAGGCGGGCAATGCTGGTGACCAGCCCCCCGCCCGAACCTTCGGCTGACAGCACGTGCTTCCATTCCAAGCGAACAATTTCATTCACCTCTTCCACGGCGAAGGCCTGCGTTGTGCGGGCGAACTCGGTCACCAGCAAAATGCCCAATCCTTTGGTGGGGTTGCAGCCCACCATCTTGGGCAAATTGATCACGGTAATCATCTGCCCCCGAATATTGGCAACACCCATCACGGTAGGGGGTGAATTGGCCATCTCGGTGATTTCCGGCATCACCAAAATTTCGCGCACCTTGAAAACGTTGATTCCGAACAACTCGCGGCGACCACTGCCAGGGGCCTCGCCCAAGCGAAACAGCAACAGTTCAAACATGCTGTTGCTGGCCAGATTGGTCCGCTCGTCAATTTCACGCATCGAAGAATTATTCATGGCTGTCCTGGCTGTTTATCTGGAAAATGGCGACAGAGATTGGTGGGAGATCATCTTAGCTGCTTTGGCCAGAAAACCCACAGCCGCAAAGACTGCTTGAGTCGCCCCGCCAACTCACCCGCTTGCGGACCCCACCCGGCGAAATAATCGGCACGAACCGCGCCCCGAATGGCACTGCCCGTGTCCTGCGCCAGAACCAGCTTTTGCAGCGAGACGGTAGGGCTGCTGGACGCCAGCCACACCGGCGTGCCATAGGGAATACTGGCCGGGTCAACCGCAATGGAGCGGCCTGGTGTGAGCGGCACACCTTGCGCGCCACGCGGGCCAAACGCCATGTCCAGATCACTCAGCTGCTCTTCTTTGAAGAAGACCATGCGCGGGTTGCTCCAGAGCATTTCTCCCAGGCGTTTCGGGTTCTGGGCGATCCAGGTCTTGATGCCGGGCCAGGTCGCGTCGCGAATCGCGCCTTGGTCCAACAACCAGCGACCTACACTTTTATAGGGTTGGTCGTTGGTGCCCGCGTAGGCCAGACGCACGACCCGCTGGGAACCGTCGTCCTCGGTCACCCGGATTCGCCCCGAGCCCTGAATCTGCAACACCAGCGCATCCACGGGGTCCGCCAGATAGACAATTTCACGCCCCCGCAGCGCCTGCTGAGCGGCTGGCAAGGTGTCCATTTCCTGGCGCGTGTACCAAGGCTTTCGTTGCCCCAGATTTAACGGCGGCTGGTACAAGGGCACCTGAAACCCGGGGCGGGGCGTGCGAGTTGCCTCCAGTAAAGGCTCAAAATAGGCCGTCAGCAAGCCGTCTGTGGCGGTGCCGTCTATCGGATCCACGCGGTAAGGCTGAAGCCGCGAGCGCATCCACTGGCGCTGCGCGGGGGCATCACCAATGCTTAAGCGACGGACTTCGCCACACAGCGAGGCGAACACGGGGCCAGGCCGCTCGCAACTTTTCAGCCAGGCGTTCCAGGCTTCATGCAAGGCGTCTTCCTCAAATCCCGGCAATTCGGCCCAGCGCACGGGTGTCCAGCGGCTCTTGGCCTGAACAATGTCGGCAGGCAATGGGCTGGTGTCGTCTGGGGTCGCGGCCGCTAAGGGTGCTCCGACTGGCGCGGGCGGGGGCTCGGCCACAGGAGGCTGAATGGGCGGGCTGCTGCAGGCCGCCAGCGTGCCTACAATCCAGCCCACACACAAGGTTCGAAGGAGTTTTTTCATGAGTTTGCTGTTGCTAGAGGCATTTGGGGCCTTGGTGTTGCTGGTGTTGATTGTGTGGTGGACGATGTTCTCTGGGCGGCCAGGTGGCGAACTGCCCCCCCCCTCCCCCTGACAAAGACCTGCCATCGGCCCCTGAAGCGGACCACAAAGAGAAGACTGATACAGACCCTCAACCCTGACGGCGAAGCACGCGCACCCACAGGCCTTCACAGGACACGATGCATCAAGGCGGGCAAACTGGCCCGGCACGCCATGAGCCGCTCGTAGCTGAACTCTGCGGCAACCCAGCCTGCGTTTTCCGCGCGCTCGGCCAAAACTTCGCCCCAAGGGTCCACCAACAGGGACTGGCCCCAGGTTCGCCGGCCATTGTCGTGCACGCCACCTTGCGCCGCCGCCGCCACAAAAGCCAGGTTTTCAACGGCGCGGGCCCGTAGCAGCAACTCCCAGTGGGCTTTGCCTGTGGTGTAGGTGAAAGCGCTGGGTACCAGCAGCACATCGGCGCCGGCCCGCGCGTAAGCCCGGTACAACTCGGGAAACCGCAAGTCATAACAAATACTCAGACCAATGCGCCAACAGTGACCGTCTCTGGAAGGCAGGTCAAACAACACCGGTTCATGACCTGGCGCCAAAACGCGGGACTCGTCGTAGGCCTCCTGGCCGTTGTCAAACCGGAACAGGTGAATCTTGTCGTAGCGCGCCACGCACTGGCCTTGGGGGTTGTAAACCAGCGTACTGTTGAAGACTCTCTCTGTCGTCTCACTGGCAGTCTCGTCGGCGGCCACCGACAAAGGTACGGTTCCACCCACAAGCCACAAACCCAACTCGCGAGCAGTGTCGGCCAGAAATTGCTGGAGCGGCCCCGACCCATAGGCCTCTTGAATCGCGAGCTTGTCTGCGTCGCGGTGCCCCAGCAAACAAAAATACTCAGGCAGAACGGCTAACTCGACGCC
>JBBKVN010000331.1:0-5740 GCA_037968455.1 Rhodoferax sp. | reverse complement strand
AAAAACGATATGAACTTTTCTGCCTTCATCGACACGCTACAGGCCAATCTGGGGAATCATCTGTTCCCCTTGCTGGGCGCGGTGGCCATTCTGCTCATCGGCTGGTTTATTGCCGTGGGACTGCGGGCCCTGGTACGCCAAGGCCTGCACAGCCTGGGCATCAACAGCCGGTTCACCAGCCTCACGGACCAGAAAATTGATCTGGAGAACGCCCTGGCCTTTGCCGTTTTTGCCGTGGTGCTGTTGCTCACCTTGGTGGGCGTGCTCAACACGCTGAATCTGAGCATCCTGTCCAGCCCCTTCAGTGCGGTGACCACGCAACTCTTTGACTTTGCGCCGCGCCTGTTTGCCGGCCTGATTCTGGGTGTCGTGGCGCTGCTGGTGGCCTCCATTGGCCGTGCAGGCGTCAACAAGGCACTCGATTCGACCAAGCTGGACGAGAAGCTATCCGCACACGCGGGGATGAGCCCCATGAGTGTGGGCCTGGGTCATGCGGTGTTCTGGATCATCATCCTGCTGTTTTTGCCCTCGATCCTCAGCGCGCTGAAGATGGAAGGCCTGCTGGAGCCCCTGCGCGACATGTCAGCCAAGGTGCTGGACATGCTGCCCAACATTCTGGCCGCCGTCGTGATTGGTGGTGTGGGCTGGATCGTCGCCCAGGTGTTGCGCAATATCTCGGTGAATTTGCTGCGCGCTGCCGGCGCTGACAAGGTAGGCAACGACGCAGGTATGTCTGAGAAGGTTCAGATTTCAAGCCTGGTGGGCACGTTGGTGTTTGTGGTGGTCTTTTTGCCCGCCCTGATTGCCGCACTGGACGCACTCAAGGTGCAAGCGATTTCCGGCCCCGCCATTGGCATGCTGGATGTGATGATGCAGTCGGTGCCCAAGGTCGTTGCGGCCGGCTTGATTTTGGTGGTGACTTGGTTGGTGGCCACCTTTGCGAGCCGCTTGCTGACGGGCTTGCTGGCCGGCGCTGGTTTTGACGGCCTGCCCGCCCGCTTGGGTATGGCCCAGTCGTTTGAAAAAACCTCAGCCTCGGTCTTGGTGGGGCGCATTGCGATGTTCTTTGCCATGCTGTTTGCCAGCGTGGAAGCGGCTGACCAGCTCAACTTTCACAAGGTGAGCGACGTGGTCACCACCTTCATTAACTTCGGTGGTGACGTGCTGCTGGGCTCGGCCATCTTCGTGATCGGTTTCATGCTGGCCAATGTGGCCTACAACGCCATTGACCGTGCCAGCGGCGAGAACAACAATGGCCTGGCCCGCATTGCACGCTTTGCCATTCTGGCGCTGGTGGTGGCCATGGGCTTGCGCGCCATGGGCATTGCCGACGACATCGTCAACCTCGCCTTCGGCCTGACACTGGGCGCTATTGCCATTGCCATTGCCCTGTCCTTTGGACTGGGTGGGCGTGAAGCCGCCGGCAAGCTGATGAGCCACTGGCTGAGCAAGTTCCACAAGGAGTAAGCGGCCCCAAAGGGGTGCATGTTAAATTGCGCCCCACTCATTCATTGCAACGTCGCCGATGGGTAGCCCCCGACGGCGACGTTTCTATTTTTAAAGGACCCAACTGTGCATCACAAGCAATCCGGCTTTATCAATGGCGGCGTCATCACCCTCTTGATCGGCGGCCTGGCCATTGGTGGTTTGCTGCTTTATGGCTCCGTGACAGGGCAAGAACTGCCGGTGTGGCCCGCTGTGGTGGTGGGCATCGTCAATCTGGCTGCTGCCGGCAAGGTCTTCATGGACGTGAAGAAGACCAAGAAGCGGCGCCAGGACGAGCTGGCCGCCAAGAGCAAAGCCCCTCAAGCCGGGCGTTGAAACCAGCGTCGCCGATTGGGCGGATTCTGACGTGAAAGTCCCCTCTGAACGCTTGCGCTGGCTTGAGGCACTTTCACCCAGCAATTTCGCACTGGTCATGGCGACCGGCATCATATCTTTCGCCTTTGACCTGACCGGGCAAGCGCTGCTGGCTCAAGCGCTGTTCGGTATCACCGCCCTCGCCTGGGTGGTGCTGATTGGCCTCAGTGCCTGGCGTCTTCTGAAGTTCCCCAAAGCCGTCAAGGTTGACCTGCTGAATATTCGCCGCGTTTTTGCGTTTTTCACATTGGTGGCGGCCACCAATGTACTGGGCTTGTTGCTACTGCGCTACGGCTACCTCTACGCCGCTATGGCCTGCTGGGCTTTGGCTTTTGCAGCCTGGTCTCTGCTGCTGTACCTCAGCTTCAGTGTGCTGGTGTTTTTGACTCACGAGAACAGCGTCAATGTGGTGCATGGCGACTGGTTGACGTCCATCATTGGCACGCACTCACTGGTGCTGCTGGGCGCTGGCATTGCGCCCCATCTGGGTGACTATGCCGGCTACATGATGATTGAGATCCACATGCTGTGGGGCTTGGGGCTGATTTTTTACGCCTTGTTTGTCACCCTGTTCTGCCACCGCATCTTTTTCCACAACTTCAAGCCGGAAGACACTTCTCCCTTGCTGTGGGTCATCATGGGCGCCGCCGCCATTGGTGCCAATGCAGGAACCAGCCTGATTCTGGCCGACACGCACATGCCTTTTTTGGCCGCTATGCGCCCCTTTATTGATGGCGTCTCCATGCTGTTGTGGGCCTGGGCCACTTGGTGGATTCCGATGTTGGTGATCTTCGGCCTGTGGAAACACAGGGTACGCCGCTTTCCACTGCGCTACGAGGCCACCATGTGGAGCATGGTGTTTCCACTGGGTATGTACGCCGCGGTGAGTTATCGCTTTGGACTGGCGGCGGACTTTCCGCCGCTGGCCTGGATTTCACGGGTGATGGTGTGGGTGGCGTTTGCCACCTGGGCATTGGTGATGTGGGGCCTTCTGCGCGCCCTGCTCCGGCCACGGACGGTACCCGCCCCCTAAACCCGCTTGGCGCAGCAGCTGTCAGTTGTCGCGCAGGGCGGCCATGCAGCGCTCTCGCTGCTCATCCAGCAGTTGCGCGCTTTCCTCAGGCGAGACGCCCAGGGTTTCCAGCACCGATTCCGCCAGCTTCAAACTGGCCTCCAGCGTTTCGGGCACCACCACTGAGGCACCCGCATCCAGCAAGATGAGCGCGTGCTTTTCGTCGCGCGCCCGGGCAATGATGCGAATGTTGGGCATCAGCTGGCGAATGCCATGCACCGCGTGAATGGCGGCTGCGGTGTCGTCCATCGTCAAGACCACGGCCTGAGCCTGAGACAGTTTGAGTTTGCCCAGCAACTCGGGACGGCTCGCGTCACCAAACACCAGCGGCACGCCCTCTCCCCGGTGGCGCGCAATGAGGCGGGCATCACTCTCAATGGCCACAAAGGACACGTTTTGCGCTTGCAGCATGCGCCCCACCAAGTGACCAACCCGGCCATAGCCCGCAATCAGCACATGGCCCTGCATGCCGCTGAAAAAACCCTCGGTGTGCGGCTGCGTCTGTCCGCTGCGCCGGTCCACCCAGTCCCCCAGCAACTTGCCCGCGCGTGCCACCAGCGGCGCGGCCAGCATGCTCAGGCCCACCACGATCAACATGAACTGACTCACATCACGCGGCAGCACGTTGAAGGACAGTGCCAGACCAATGACGATGAACGCAAACTCACCGCCCTGGCTGAGCAGCATCGCGCCTTCCAATGAACGGCCCCAACTCAGCCCGAAGCGGCGCAACAAGCCCAGCAGCAGCGTGCTTTTCAACAACAGCAGGCCCAGTACAGACAAGGGAATCCACAGCGGCTCATCCAGCACGGCGCGCATGTCAATACCCATGCCCACGGACACAAAGAACAAACCCATCAACAAGCCCCGAAACGGCTCAATGGTGATCTCAACCTGATGGCGAAACTCGGTTTCGGCAATGATCAAACCCGCCAACATCGCACCCAGCGCCATGGACAATCCTGCGCCCCAAGTGATCGCCCCCACGCCCAACGCCACTAAGAGGGTGAGGGCCATGAAGGTGTCAGGCTGGTGGCTAGAGGCAATCTGGTGAAACAGCGGGCGCACCACCCGCCGCCCGACCAGGTAGATCACCACCACCGTGAGAACGCCTTTCAGCGCCGCCATGCCCAGCAACGCGCCAAAACTCTCGGTGCCCGCCTGGGCGCCCAAAATACTGAGCAACACCAGCAGCGGAATCACGGCCAGATCCTGAAACAGCAGTATGGCAAACGTCGACTGCCCCAGCGGCGACCCCAACTCACGGCGCTGGCTGAGCAACTGCATGACGATGGCGGTGGACGAAAACGCCAGCACCACGCCCAAAATAACCGACGCCTCGATCCGGTTGCCAAACCTCCAGGCAATCAGCCCGATCACCCCGGCGGTGAGCCCCACTTGCAGGCTGCCCATGCCAAACACCAGACGGCGCATGGACCACAGCCGGTTGACGGACATCTCCAGCCCGATCATGAACATGAGAAAGATGACGCCCAACTCCGCCAGCACGTCTACGCCGTCCGGGCGGGCAAAGGTGAAATAGTCCATCCACGGGTACGCCTCACTCAGGCCGGCCAGGCCATAAGGCCCCAACACCGCGCCCACCGCCAGAAACCCCAGCACCGGGTTGATCCGCAGGCGCGCCAACAACGGAATGAGCACGCCCGACAAGGCGAGAAAGAGAATGATCTCCTTCAGAAAAGGAAAAGCGGCGTGAGCGTCCATCTGAGCATTGTCAGCCCTTGGCGGCATGGGTCAAAAGACCTGGGTCAAGCTGGCGCCATTCGTTTCGAGCGGCACAAGTGGCCAGCCGCTGGACAAGTCGCTCCTGTTTCAATAGCTATCTCCGCCTATACAACAAGGGTTGCAACCTCTTTTTGCATATAAAATCCGGTTTTCTGCAGTGGGGAAGGACCTGCTCGTGCAGGGCGATGACGGCTTTGTGGTGCTTGCTAGTTGAATAGCCCGCAGGCGATGCCCGACAAGCACAAGAGAAAGAGAGCCGTGCGCAGGGAAATGAGACTGTCGTTTCGCGCCTCCCACACCTGGCCTCTCAGCCAAGTCACCAGGGAGATTCCGCCCAAGAACACCAAAACGGCGCCGCCAAGCACCGCCCATTTGCCCATGTCTTTCACGGCATCCATCTGCTCAGTGCCCCATTTACCCCAACGGAAGAACATGACGACCGCATAGGTGATGCCTGCGGCCATGCCGGAGAACACGGCGGCAAAACAACGCTCAAACAAGGTCGGGCTTCTTGACTGGTACTGATTCATAAAAGGCCTTTGGAGCGGGCATTGAATTGCCCGCGACGGGATGTTACGGAAGACACGGGGGGGCGCTCACCAGCGTCCAGGACGGGTCTATTGAAGTGCTCATATTTCAACAGCTACTCACGCTCATCAAACAAGGGGTTCAGCCACTTTCCTTATAAATCACTCCCCTTTGAAATTCACCCGATGCGCCTGCTCTAGGCAAGCCTGAAAGGCCAGCGTGGCACGGGAGGGTTGAGGGGAGCGACGCACGATGCTGAAAAAGCCGCAGTCGTAGCGAAACAGCTCGGGGCGCAATGGCCGCATCTGGCCGGTGCGGACAAAGGCCTGGGCGTAGTGGTCTGGCAGAAAGCCGAGGTATTGGCCGGACAGGATCAGGGTGGCGATGGATTCCTGGTCGTAGGCGGTGGCCTTGCGGGTGAGGCGCACCTGTTGACTGAGCTCCATATTGGGCGAGTGGTAGCCCAGCCCGGCAAAGGCGTGGGCGCGCAGGGCGTCCCAGTCGGCGGGTGCCTGATAGGCAGGCGCTTTAAAC
>JBBKVN010000330.1:0-9399 GCA_037968455.1 Rhodoferax sp. | reverse complement strand
ATTGATCTGGGTTGGTCACTGGTGCAGCGGGACAGCACCTGAGCGCAGGCAAGGTTTTTTTGACCTTTGGCAAACCGGTGCTTTGCACAAGCGGCTAGATTGCAGTCATGAAAAAAATTTTGGTTTTGGGCGGCACTGGCTTTGTTGGTGCCCATGTGTGTGAAAAGCTGGTTCGAGAGGGGTGGCATGTGACAGTCCCCACCCGGCGACGCAACAATGCGCGGCACTTGCTGCATTTACCACCGTTGACGGTGCTGGAGCTGGATGTTCACGATGAGCTTTCCTTGGCCCAAGCCGTGGCCGGGCACGAGGCTGTGGTCAATCTGGTGGCAATTTTGCATGGCACCGAGTCAGCGTTCCAGCGGGTGCATGTGGCTTTGCCACAAAAGCTCTCCCGGGCGTGTCTGGCTGGCGGCATCAAGCAAGTGGTGCATGTCAGTGCTCTGGGGGCCAATGCCCAGCAACCCGATACCGCGCCGTCGATGTACCTGCGAAGCAAGGGCGAGGGGGAGGCTGTTTTGAGGCAGGCCGCCTCAGGCGGCGTCGCGGGTGTGGGTGCCGGTGCTGGTTTCGAGTTGACCTGTTTAAGGCCCAGCGTGATCTTTGGCGCTGGGGATCAGTTTTTGAATCTGTTTGCACGGCTGCAAAAAATATTCCCGATCATGCCTTTGGCTGGTGCAAGTGCCCGGTTTCAACCGGTCTGGGTGGAAGACGTGGCAACGGCGGTGGTTCGTTGTGTGTCGGCTATCCCGCCGGGGCTCGCCGCACATCGCCCAGCGGTTTTTGAATTGGGTGGGCCAGAGGTTTTCACCCTCAAACAACTGGTTGAGCTGTCTGGCCAGTTGAGTGGTATCTCAGGGGGGCGTGGGCGTTGGGTCGTTGGCCTGCCTGATTGGATGGGGCGCTTGCAGGCTAGGTTGATGGCCTTGGCACCGGGTGAGCCACTGATGAGTGTGGATAACCTGGACTCCATGAAGGTGGACAACGTGACCACAGGCCAAGGCCCGGGTCTGGCGGAGTTGGGTATCACCCCAACGGCCCTGCGGCCCATCGCACGGGACTACCTCAGCAATCGCAACCCTGAACGTGGTTTGACAGGCCTTCGGATGAAGGCCCGTCACAAGTAATTCACCCGCTTAAGTCATGGAGTCCAAGCGACATCGGCTTTACTTGCCGGCGTTGGAGTCGCTATTGGTCAGGCTCAGGAAGTCGCCGTCTTCGCCCAGTGACAGCAGGCCGGCCTTGGCATAGATGCCCAGTTTGGCGCGGGTGTCCACGATGTCCAGATTGCGCATGGTCAGTTGGCCAATGCGGTCTTGCGGAGAGAACGGTGCGTCCTCAACCTTTTCCATGCTCAGACGCTCTGGGGCGTAAGTGAGGTTGGCGCTTTCGGTATTGAGAATGCTGTAGTCATTGCCACGGCGCAATTCCAGCGTGACTTCACCCGTGACAGCGCGTGCCACCCAACGTTGCGCTGTTTCGCGCAGCATGATGGCTTGCGGATCAAACCAGCGACCCTGGTACAACAGGCGGCCTAGTTTGCGACCGTTTTCGCGGTACTGCTCAATGGTGTCTTCGTTGTGGATGCCAGTGACCAAACGTTCATAGCAAGCGAACAGCAGGGCCAGACCGGGGGCTTCGTAGATGCCACGGCTCTTCGCTTCAATGATGCGGTTCTCAATTTGATCGCTCATGCCCAAACCGTGGCGGCCACCAATGCGGTTGGCTTCCAGAATCAGGGTCACCAAGTCTTCATAGACCACGCCATTCAACGCCACCGGGCGGCCTTCTTCGAAACGAACGGTGACTTCTTCACGGGCGACGTGGACTTCGTCCTTCCAAAACGCCACGCCCATGATGGGGTTGACGATCTTCATGCCGGAGCTCAAAAACTCCAGGTCTTTGGCCTCGTGTGTGGCGCCGAGCATGTTCGAGTCTGTTGAATAAGCTTTTTCGGCCGACATCTTGTAGCCAAAGCCGTGCGCCGTCATGAAGGCCGACATTTCAGACCGGCCGCCCAACTCGTCGATGAATTGCTGGTCCAGCCAAGGCTTGTAAATCTTGAGCGAGGGGTTGGTCAGCAGGCCGTAGCGGTAAAAGCGCTCGATGTCATTGCCCTTGAAGGTGCTGCCGTCACCCCAGATGTTGACGTCGTCCTCTTTCATGGCCGACACCAGCATGGTGCCTGTCACGGCGCGGCCGATGGGGGTCGTGTTGAAGTAGGTGACGCCACCGGTGGAAATATGGAAGGCACCGCTTTGCAGGGCGGCAATGCCTTCGTTGGCCAGTTGAGTACGGCAGTCAATCAGTCGTGCGGCCTCCGCGCCATATTCCATCGCCTTGCGGGGAATCTCGTCGTAGTCGGCTTCGTCGGGCTGACCCAGGTTGGCGGTGTACGCGTAGGGAATGGCTCCCTTGAGCTTCATCCAGTGCAGGGCGGCGCTGGTGTCCAGGCCACCGGAAAATGCGATACCGACCTTTTGGCCAGCGGGGATGTTTTGAAGAATCGTGGACATAGTGTTTTCTGTAAGAGTGCCGATGTCAGGCCATAGGCCAAGGAAGTCGCGCCCCGCCAACCCAGAGTTGGCGAACGCCCGGTGGGGATCAGCCGAAGTGGCAGATGTAGTGGTAAGCCTCGGTCACGCGAATGTCAAATTTGGCATTGCCCGGCACGCTGAAGGTGTCGCCAGCGGCGGAGCGCACCCAGGTGTCGCTGCCGTCAAGCTTGTATTCACAGCTGCCGGCCACGCATTCCATGATTTCTGGTGCCCCGGTATTGAAAGTCAGGGTGGCCGGCAGAACCACGCCAACGGACTTCTTGGTGCCATCAGCCAGTGAGATGGCGTGACTCACGCATTTGCCGTCGAAATAGACGCTGGCCTGGGTGCTGACGGAGACGTTGTCGATGTGCGTAGTGGTCATGGAAATTGCGGTGCGGTGGACAAAGAAGAATGGCGCGTAGGCCCAGAGCGCTGATTTTAAGATACGTGCGACGCAAACACGGCAGGATCAAACCCCACGGTCAGGCTTCCGTCGGGCCAGGCTACTACGGGACGCTTGACGACGCTGGAGTGGGCGACCATCAAAGCCGTTGCGCTTGGCAGATCGGTCACCGCGAGCCGTGTGGCGTCATCAAGCCTGCGCCAGGTCGTGCCTTTGCGGTTCACCAAGGCCTCCCAGCCCACGGCTTGCGCCCAGGCGGGGAGGTCAGTGGCAGGCACGCCGAGTTTTTTGAAGTCGTGAAAGGCGACCTCTACGCCGTGGTCGCTCAACCAGACTCGGGCTTTCTTGACCGTGTCGCAGTTAGGGATGCCGTAGACCGTGACGGAGGTAGGCGGAGTGCGGGTGGTGGAATTCATGGGTCGAATCATGCCATTGGCAAGAGCTAGGCGACAATCCCGCGCTGTATGAAAACATTGAATGACTGGCTCGAGCACTGCGAGCAATTGCACCCCAAGAACATCGACATGGGGCTGGAGCGCGTGCGCACCGTCGCCGACCGGATGCAAATTCGGTTTGATTGCCCGGTGATTACCGTGGCGGGCACCAATGGCAAGGGGTCCACCTGCGCGATGCTGGAGTCCATTCTGCTGCAAGCTGGCTACCGGACGGGGGTTTACACCTCACCTCACCTTGTTCATTTTGAGGAGCGCTTGCGGCTTCGCGGCGAGGCTGTGAATGCTACTGAATTGGTAGCTGGCTTCGCAACAGTGGAGAGCGCCAGGTGCCAGAATGATGCTGAAGTTTCTCTCACTTATTTTGAGTTTTCGACCCTAGCCATTCTGGATGTGATGTCGCGTTCCGGCTTGGATGTGGTGATTCTGGAAGTCGGTTTGGGTGGGCGACTGGACGCGGTCAACATCATTGATGCCGATTGCGCCGTGATCACCAGCGTTGATTTGGATCACATGGAGTTCCTGGGCACGGACCGGGAGCAAATTGGGCGCGAAAAGGCCGGCGTCATGCGCACGGGGCGCCCCGTCATCGTGAGTGACCCCATGCCACCTCAAAGCGTGCTGGACCATGCCACTGAGATTGATGCCGATCTTTGGCGTTTTGGCGTGGACTTCAATGTATCTGGCGACAAGCAGCAATGGGGCTGGGCGGGTCGGGGTCGTCGCTACAGCGGTTTGGCCTACCCAGCGCTGCGCGGAGCGAATCAACTGGTAAACGCTGCGGGGGTACTTGCGGCGTTGGCGGCGCTGCGGAGTCGACTGCCCGTGACGGCGCAGGCCGTGCGTAATGGTTTTGCCTTTGTGGAGTTGCCGGGGCGGTTTCAGATCATTCCGGGGCAGCCCACGCTGGTGTTGGATGTGGCCCACAACCCGCACTCCGTCGCGGCTCTGGCGGCCAATTTGGATGCCATGGGTTATTTCCCGACGACCCATGCTGTGGTGGGGGCCATGGCCGACAAGGACTTGGCCACCATGCTGGCCAAGGTAAATCCATTGATTGACAAGTGGTATTTCACCGACTTGCCCACCGCACGCGCGGCCACTGGTGTCAGCTTGGTCGAGCGGTGGCAGGCCAAAAACACCCGAAAGGACGCCGTGGCGTCCGCCCATGCCGACCCACAGTTGGCACTGGCGGCAGCCGTGGCCGCTGCCGACCCCGCTGATAGAATCGTGGTCTTCGGGTCCTTCTACACCGTGGGCGGTATTCTGAAGGATGGGCTGCCCCGACTTCATGCCCAGCACCTGCCCAACTCCTGACCTCCGATCCCGCACACCATGGCATTTTTCAAATTCCGCAAGCGTACCGACGAGCTTGCAGCAGCGCCCGCCCCGTCTGAGAGCGTAGAGGTCATGCGCCGCCGTGCGAAATACCGTCTCATTGGGGCGGCGGTGTTGGTGTTGATTGGCGTTCTTGGCTTTCCGATGCTGTTTGACAAGCAGCCCCGCCCCATTGCGGTCGACACGCCCATCGACATTCCCGATAAGAACAAGGTCTTGCCACTGAGCGTTCCCGCGCCCGCAGCCAAGGACACCGCCCGTGTTGAGCCCGCTCAGGCCAGTGTCGCTGCGCCGGTTGATGCCCCTAAAGAAGAAATCGTTTTGATTGCGCCGACCACTAAAACTGCGGTCGATGTGGAAAAAACTGTGGCCCAGGCCGAACCCAAAACCGTGCTGAAGCCAGTTGAAAAAGTGCTTGAGAAGGCTTCGGCCAAGGTTGTGCCAAGGTCTGATGACGGCGCAAAGGCCCTCGCGCTTCTTCAGGGGCGGACGCCTGAGAAAAAAACTGACGTCGCCGAAGGGCGCTTTGTGGTTCAAGTCGGTGCGTTTGCCGAAGAAGCGGGCGCCCGCACGGTGCGGCTGAAGGTTGAGGCCGTGGGCCTGAAAACCTATACCCATGTCGCCCAGACGAAAGACGGTACTCGCATTCGTGTGCGTACCGGCCCCTACAGCACCCGTGCTGAGGCGGAAAAAGCGGCTGAAAAAATCAAAAAACTCGGTTTGCCGGCGGCGATTTTGACGCTTTGAACGATTTTCTGGAAAGAATACAGATGGGATTATTTGCTCTGGACATCATTTTTGGCGCCATTTTGTTAGTGTCCTTGTTGTTGGGCATCTGGCGTGGTTTGGTCTATGAAGTCCTGTCCATGGTGAATTGGGTGCTGGCCTTTGTGTTGGCGCAGTGGTTGGCGCATGACGTGGCCCTTAAGTTGCCAATGGACGGAGCGGCAGAGGGTATTCGATACGCCGCCGGTTTCGCTCTGGTCTTCATTCTGGCTGTATTTGCAGGGGGCTTGGTGGCTGCCTTGGTTAAAAAATTGCTCACTGCAGTCGGCCTGCAGCCCGTTGATCGGGCGCTGGGCGCAGCTTTTGGATTGGCTCGAGGCGTGGTCATGGTGTTGGCTGCCACGGTGGTCATTGGTATGACGCCGTTGAAGTCTGGTGCCTGGTGGCAGGACTCAGTCGGTGCTGGCATTTCATTGGCCGCACTAAAGGGGCTGAAGCCAGTACTGCCGGAAGAGTTTGGAAAGTATTTGCCTTCTTGAGGCGTGGCGGAATGAAGTGGGCGCCAGTCGGTGCCAGACTTGTTCTCAACTGATCGGAAACTTATGTGTGGAATCGTCGGCGTTGTCAGCAACGCACCCGTCAATCAACTGCTTTATGACGCTTTGCTGCTGCTCCAGCATCGTGGCCAAGACGCCGCGGGCATTGTTACGCAGCAAGACCGCAAGTTCTACATGCACAAAGACAAGGGCATGGTGCGCGACGTGTTTCGCACCCGTGACATGCGCTCGCTACCGGGCAATTGCGGTTTAGGTCAGGTTCGCTACCCGACCGCGGGCAACGCTTTCAGCGAGGAAGAAGCACAACCGTTTTACGTCAACGCGCCTTTTGGCATTGTGTTGGTCCACAACGGCAATCTGACCAACGCCCAAGCGCTCAAGTCGGAGTTGTTTACTGCGGATCACCGCCATATCAACACCGAGAGCGACTCCGAGGTTCTCTTGAATGTGCTTGCCCATGAAATTGAGGCGACCACGCGTGGATTGCCGCTGAATCCCGTTGATGTGTTTGAGGCGGTGCGCCGCGTTCATCGCCGCATTCGTGGCTCATATGCTGTCATTGCCATGATTGCCGGACATGGGGTGTTGGCGTTTCGTGATCCATTTGGCATTCGCCCGCTTTGCATGGGGCAGGGCGACGGCACCGTCATGCTGGCCAGTGAGTCTGTGGCGCTGGAAGGGTCGGCACACAAATTTGATCGTGACATTGCGCCGGGAGAGGCCGTTTTCATTGATTTAGACGGGAAAATTCATTCGCAACAATGCGCGGACCACACGCAGTTGAGTCCCTGTATTTTTGAGTTTGTTTACCTTGCGCGCCCTGACTCTGTGATGGACGGCATCTCGGTTTACCAAGCACGTTTGAATTTGGGCGGAACGCTGGCCAAGCGTGTGATCTCGACAGTGCCACCGAACGAGATTGATGTGGTCATCCCAATTCCTGAGTCGAGCCGCCCCAGCGCCGCCCAGTTGGCGCAGCTGTTGGGCTTGCCGTACCGTGAGGGGTTTGTCAAAAACCGCTACGTCGGACGCACCTTCATCATGCCAGGTCAGTCCGTTCGGAAGAAGTCTGTGCGCCAGAAACTGAATGTCATCGCCAGCGAATTCAAGGGCCGAAATGTGCTGCTGGTCGACGATTCGATCGTGCGTGGCACGACCAGTCGCGAAATTGTGCAAATGGCGCGTGATGCGGGCGCCAAAAAAGTCTATCTGGCCAGTGCAGCGCCCCCGGTGCGTTACCCAAATGTGTATGGCATTGACATGCCGACGCCCAATGAATTGGTCGCGCATGACCGCACGGTCGAAGAGATTCGTCAGGTGATCGGTTGCGATGCCTTGATCTATCAGGACGTGGACGCCATGAAAAGGGCTATTGGCACCCTGAATGGGGCAATCAAAGGCTTCGACGCCTCCTGCTTTGACGGTGTCTACGTCACCGGTGACATCACGGCCGAAGACATTCTGCGCCTCAACTCCAACCGGGTGGTTGGCGAAGAACAGGCTGCGGTCTAGTCGAAGTTCCTATGACGTTGGAATGCGTCATGTTGTCACCGCCCACGATGGCGACAACACGACTACCATCACTCAAACGGCCTGCACTCCGCATGGCGGCATCCCTAAGGCCTGCTGCTTGGCAGGTCCTGTTCAAGGCTTGACCCACGTAGTTGTGGGTCTGGAAGTTCTGAAATGACAAACAAAATTCGCACTCGCTTCGCACCGTCTCCAACCGGTTTTATCCACCTAGGTAACATTCGTTCCGCCTTGTACCCGTGGGCCTTCGCTCGCGCTACAGGGGGCGAATTCGTGCTTCGCATTGAAGACACAGATGTGGAGCGCTCCACGCAGGCCGCGGTGGACGTCATCATTGAAGGCATGTCCTGGCTGGGGCTTGATTACGAGGAAGGCCCCTTCTATCAAATGCAGCGCATGGATCGCTACAAGGCCGTGTTGGCAGATTTGCAAGCAGCCGGGCATGTTTACCCCTGTTACATGAGTGTGGACGCGCTGGATGCATTGCGCGAGCAGCAAATGGCCAACAAAGAAAAGCCCCGTTACGACGGGACATGGCGCCCCGCGCCGGGCAAGGTGTTGCCGCCCGTGCCTGAAGGTGTTGCACCGGTGTTGCGTTTCAAAAACCCGCAGGGTGGCGCCGTGGTGTGGGAAGACAAGGTGAAGGGGCAGATCGAGATCAGCAACGACGAACTGGATGATTTGGTGATTGCGCGCCCTGACGGCACGCCAACCTACAACTTCTGTGTGGTCGTGGATGACATTGACATGGACATCACCCACGTCATTCGAGGCGATGACCATGTCAACAACACGCCACGCCAGATCAACATTTTCAAAGCACTGGGCAAAGAACCGCCCGTATATGCCCATCTCCCGACAGTCCTCAACGAGTTGGGAGAGAAGATGAGCAAGCGCAATGGCGCCAAACCCGTGACCCAATACCGTGACGAAGGCTATTTGCCCGAAGCGATGGTGAATTACCTGGCACGTTTGGGATGGAGTCATGGCGATGACGAGATCTTTACTCGCGCCCAGTTTCTGGAATGGTTCAATCTGGACCACTTGGGGCGCAGCGCCGCGCAATTTGACGATGCCAAGCTGCGTTGGGTGAATGCCCAGCATCTGAAGGCCATGAGTGACGACGCCTTGGCGGCCTTGGTCAAGGCATCTTTGCTCAAACGCTCAATCGAAACTGACGAGCGTTTGCCCAGTATTTGCGGCTTGTTCAAAGATCGCTGTGACACCACCGTTGTGTTGGCCGATTGGGTGGCCAAGTTTTATGTCGACGTCACACCGAATTCTGATGAACTGGCCGCGCACGTGACCCCGGCCATTCAACCTGCGTTGACCCTTTTGGCTGACAAGCTGGAAACCTGCGCTTGGGACAAAGTGAGTATTGCGGCCGCAATCAAGGAAGTACTGGCTGCCAGTGGTTTGAAAATGCCTCAACTGGCCATGCCGGTTCGGGTGTTGGTGCTTGGCACGGCTCAAACACCGGCACTCGATGCGGTGCTGGCCTTGAACAAAAAGGAAAAAGTTTTGGATTGTTTGCGCAAGGCCTAATTTGAGCGCTATAATTTAAGGCTTGGAAACGACGAAAGCCTTTAAAAGCAATCGAAGTTAATTGGGGGTATAGCTCAGCTGGGAGAGCGCTTGCATGGCATGCAAGAGGTCAGCAGTTCGATCCTGCTTATCTCCACCAAATTGGTTTTTCTGCTGAAAAGCAAAGAAGCAAGACGGAAGTCCACAAGGTTTAGACCCCATCGTCTAGAGGCCTAGGACACTACCCTTTCACGGTAGGTACCGGGGTTCGAATCCCCGTGGGGTCGCCAAATTCATCACTTGATGAGTGAAGCACAAGTTGGTAACAG
>JBBKVN010000329.1:0-5628 GCA_037968455.1 Rhodoferax sp. | reverse complement strand
GACGGCCTGAGTGACTGCGGCAACCGTCCATTGACGGGATGGGTGCCGCAGTGCTTGTACGCCTACCTCTGGTGGCCCCCACCCATGCTGGCTGCTTTGTCGAGTTTGTTTCGGGCTGTCTCCAGTCGCTCTTTCCAGACGCGCCGGTCATCGGGAGGGAGTCCTTCAAACAGCCGGAAGCTGGTCATGGCACGGTCTTCTTCGGTCCAGTAGTCATCGCGCAGCAAGATTTGCAGATCCAGTTTGTCGGGAAGAAAGCTGGCACCCAGCACAGTGGTGTGACTGGTCCGCTTATTGGCATGCAGTGTGATACGGCCGTCGTCGGCCAGGTCTACAAACCAACGCACCTGGCCATTGGGGGCAATGCTGACCTCGCTGTAGACGCCGCGAAACCCTGCCGCTTGCCGCCACCGTTCGACCTGGTCATTGGCCAACTCCTGACCCTTCTGCGCACCTGTTTCAGCGGCACTCTGCGTCGGCGTCGTCGCTTCTTGCTCTTTTCGGGCGGCGTCTTCCTCCATCTGGGCCAGTTCAGCCAGGTCGACTTTGATGCGGCGTTCCATTTTGTCTGCCCAGATCTGCACCCGGTTCGAAAAGACTTCAAAACTCTTTGCGACAGGCCCCGGAATTTTTGTGATTTCAAGGACAGTTTCGTGCCCGCCAGGCAATTTCTTCGCGGCGTTGATGAGGGCATCAGAGACCCGCAAGGTGATCGAATACAAACCTTTGGCGCGAGGCCGGTCTTGCCCGTCGAGAGGGTCTGGCTCTGATGGCTTCACGGAAATCGTCAATCCTGGCGCAGGCAGCGTGACGTTCAGCAGCCCTTGTTGAACGTCGTCAGGCCCACCCGCCAGAGGGTGGCGGGTGAGGTGGCCTTCATTCACGTGAACATCGATTTGCTGGGCGGTGACTTTGACCTCCAGCGAGAACGTGTGCGCTTCAAAACGCAGCGTGCCAGGCACGTCGATCACCCGGGTGCGCAAGGTGCGCGCCCCGAGCTCGATCAACATGTAAACGCACACGGCGATGACCAGCAGGGCGCCTGAAATCAGGAGTAACGATTGAGCGTCCATAAGTCTCCAGCCATTGAAAGATGCGACCAACCGGCATTGCGGCTTCAATGCACCTTATGGGCGTGCGGTCGCTGCATTGGGACACAGCTGGCCGCTGACTCAGCGGCCGATGTTTGTCAGCAACGGCGACGGCGGCAAGGCGCCGTTGCGCCCCGCTGTCAGGTGTTGGTCAGCTCAAGACCACGCTGCTCAGGCGGCGGCGGTAGGTGGCCACGGTGGGGTCCACGGGCGGGATTTGGCCGTCGGCCACTTTCACTTTGGGCGGCTCAATGATGTCCAGAATGGCGATGTAGGTCTTGCGGGCGAGTTCGTCGCTCCACGCTTTGTCGCGCATCAGAATGTCGAGCAACTCGTCCATGGCGTCCGTCCAGCGCTGCTCGGAAATGAGCATTTGAGCGCGGGCAAATCGGGCGTCAAAATCCCGTTTGTTGGCGGTGATTTTTGCATCAAATTCGGCAATCGCGCCCGCTGCATCTGCGTGAGTAGCTGCAAAATCAATAGCATTCATCCAGCGTTGCAGTGAGTCATAACGGCGCACGATGCTAGTCTGCGCAATCACCGGCGCAAAGGCCACCTTGGCGTCGTCTGTCTTGCCTTCTTGCAGCAAAAGCTTGATGTAGTCAAAGCGAGCGCTTTCGTCTTGTGGGGCTTGAAGCATGGCCTGGTGCAGCGCTTCGCGCACGGTATCCGGGTCATCAGCGGGCGGGGCGTCGTTCACCTCAACGCTGGTCACTTCGGCTTCCAGCACATCGCCTTCGGGCAGGTGTTTGTCCAGAAACTCCTTGATCTTGCCCTCAGGCAGCGCGCCGGTGAAACCGTCCACGGGCTTGCCCTGGAACATCAGCACGCACGTGGGAATGCTGCGAATACCAAAGGCTTGGCTCAGTTCTTGTTGCTCGTCCGAGTCAATTTTGACCAGCTTGAAGCGCCCGGCATAGGCGGTTTCGATCTTCTCCAGCAAGGGGCCAATGACCTTGCACGGGCCGCACCAAGGCGCCCAAAAGTCCACCAGCACCGGCACCTGCATGGAGGCGGCCACGACTTCGTCGTCAAAATTTTCTATGGTTACGTTCATCATTTTGAGTAGCTCGGGGCGGTTAAGTAAAATTCAATGCTGACCTGTTACAGGGCAGAGGGCCATGGCTGCGAGCGTATCGCACTGGCCTGACCGGGTTCAACATCATGAAAAACATTCAAATCGGCATTGTCATGGGCTCCAGTTCCGACTGGGACACCATGCAGCACGCGGTCCACATTCTCCAACAGTTCGAGATCGGGCACGATGCCCGCGTGGTCTCGGCACACCGCATGCCCGACGACATGTTTGCCTATGCCGAAGCTGCCGTGGGCCGGGGCCTCAAGGCCATCATCGCCGGCGCCGGCGGCGCGGCGCACCTGCCGGGCATGCTCGCGGCCAAGACGGTTGTCCCGGTGCTGGGTGTGCCGGTGCAGTCCAAAGCGCTGTCCGGTGTCGATTCGTTGCACAGCATTGTGCAAATGCCCAAGGGCGTGCCCGTGGCCACGTTTGCCATCGGCCAGGCCGGTGCGGCCAACGCTGCCTTGTTTGCAGTGGCCATGCTGGCCAACGAAGACCCGGCCTTGCAACTGAAGCTGGTGGCTTACCGCGTCGCCCAGACTGAAGCCGCACGTGCCATGACCCTGCCCCCCGCATGATGTCCCTCAACCCGATCCAGGGCGTTTCCGGGTCGCTGCACCGCTTTCGACCCGTTTACTTAATCCAGTCAGCCCGCTTATGAGTTTCAAACCGTTGTTGCCAGGCGCTTTGTCCGAACGTGGCCAGCCCATCACCCTGGGTGTCATGGGCGGCGGCCAGCTGGGCCGCATGTTTGTGCAGGCGGCGCAGGCCATGGGTTACACCACGGCGGTGCTCGACCCCGATCCGGCCAGCCCGGCGGGCCTGATCAGTCACCACCACGTGCAGACCGCTTACGACGATCCGGCCGGTCTGGCAGAGCTGGCGCACCTGTGTGATGCGATCACCACCGAATTTGAAAACGTGCCCGCGCCGGCCTTGCGCCAACTGGCCGAGCAGCGCCCGGTGGCGCCGTCGGCCGACTGCGTGGCTGTGGCGCAAGACCGCTTGCAGGAAAAAGCGCACTTTGTGCAATGCGCACCCATCAGTGGCGTGTTCCCGGCACCCTATGCCGGTATCGAGTCGGCCGAACAAATGGCCGCGGTGCCGGAGAACCTGTTGCCGGGCATTCTGAAAACTGCGCGTTTGGGTTATGACGGCAAAGGCCAGGTGCGGGTGAAGACCCGGGCCGAGCTGGAGTCGGCCTGGACCCAGTTGGGTGGCGTGGCCTGTGTGCTGGAAAAGCTCATGCCGTTGCGTTCGGAGTGTTCGGTGCTGGTGGCACGCGGGGCTGATGGCCAGACCGTGTGTTTTCCGGTGCAGGCCAACACCCACCTCGACGGTATTCTGGCCATCACCGAAGTGTTTGATGGCGCGGTGGCGGGCGAGCTGGCGCAACGTGCGCAGGCCAGCACGGTGGCGGTTGCCAACCACCTGAACTACGTGGGCGTCTTGTGCGTCGAATACTTCGTGGTCGACAACGGGCAAGGGGGCAGCGACCTGATCGTGAACGAAATGGCCCCGCGCCCGCACAACAGCGGCCACTATTCACAAAACGCCTGTGATATCTCGCAGTTTGAAGCCCAGGTGCGTGCGCTGGCCGGTCTGCCTCTGCACACGCCGCGGCAACACAGCCCCAGCCTGATGGTGAACCTGCTGGGGGACCTGTGGTTTGCCCCCAATGGCGTGCGTGCGCAGGCCAGCGAGCATCCGGTGCCGCCGCCCTGGGCAGAGGTGCTGGCCTTGCCGGGGACCCACCTGCACCTGTACGGAAAAACCAGCGCGCGCAAGGGCCGAAAAATGGGTCACCTGAACATCACGGGCGAAACCGTGGCCCAGGTGCGCGAGGCCGCCGCTCAGGCGCTGGTCTTGCTGGGTTTGCCCGCGCTGAACTGATCGCAGCAAGATGCCCCGGGTTCTGAGCGCAAATGATGCCACGCATGTGGAGGCCGCTGCCCAGCGGCTGGCCGCCGGCTCGCTGGTGGGCATGCCCACCGAAACCGTCTACGGGCTGGCCGCCGATGCAGGCAACGCCAGCGCCGTGCACCGTATTTTTGAGGCCAAAGGCCGTCCCTCTGATCATCCGTTGATCGTGCACATTGCCCCCGCTGCGACCCTGGATGCCGCCGGCTGGCGTGCGGCGGTGGCGCCCTATGCCAGCGAAGTGCCCGACTTTGCGCTGGCGCTGATGGAGCGGTTTTGGCCAGGCCCGCTCACGCTGATCCTGCCTCGCCACCCCGAAGTGGCGGCGGTCGCCGCCGGCGGTCAATCGTCGGTGGGCTTGCGCTGCCCGTTGCATCCGGCCGCCCAGGCTTTGCTGGTGGCGGCGCGGGCCCACGGGGTGTTGGGAGTGGCGGCACCCAGCGCCAACCGGTTTGGACGGGTCAGCCCGACCACGGCGGCGCATGTGGCCGAGGAATTTGCCGCGCTCGGTGAAGAGCAATTGCTGATTCTCGATGGCGGGGCTTGCCCGGTGGGGATCGAGTCGACCATCGTGGACGCGTCGCGCGGTGTGCCAGTGTTGCTGCGCCCCGGCATGTTGACGCCGGCAGAGCTCGAGGCCGCTTGCGGCCAGCCGCTGCGAGACCGCGATGCCCAGGCCCCCAAAGCCTCGGGCACCCTGGCTTCCCACTATGCGCCGCGCGCGACCGTGCGCCTGATGACCGCCCAGCAATTGCAGACCGGGTTGGACATGCTGGGCAAGGACGCGAGGAACATTGCGGTTTACGCCAGCGCTGGCGTGCGCGTGGCCAGCAAGGCCGTGCCGGTGCGCAGCATGCCGGCGAGCGCCGCCGCTTGTGCGCAGGAGCTGTTTGCCGTGTTGCGCGAGCTCGACGCGACGGGTGTGCGCCTGATCTGGGTGGAAACACCGCCGCCAGATGCGGCCTGGGACGGCGTGCGAGACCGGTTGCAGCGCGCGGCAGCCTGAGGTTCCGGCAGGCGAGGCACTCGTGCATGGCTCGGGCGCCTTTCAGGCGCCAGCCCCGCAGAATCAAAAAAGGCCGGTCACTGAGGGCCGGCCATTTTTTTGTTCAGCGGAGCGGAATCAAAACCGCTTGCCCACGCCGACCATGACGGTGACGGGGTCCAGATCGATGTCGATGGACTGGCCGGTCGAGAGTGTCGTCCGGGTCTTGATGTAGGTCTTGGACAGGCTGGCGTCAAAGTACCAGGTGTCGTCCAGGCGCGCGATCACACCCACCTGGGCCGTGGTGCCCCAGCCGGAGTCTACGGTCAGTCCCGTGGCGGTGCCGCCGGGGTTGGTCAGGCCGGTGAGGGTGGTGGTGCCTCGTTCGCCGTAAAAATGTGCATAGGTCACGCCAAGGCCCACGTAGGGGCGGAAAGCGGCCTGTGCTTCCCGGAAACGGTACTGGGCGATGAGGGTCAGTGGCAGGGATTTGACGTCGCCCACTTTGCCTGCACCTTTGATGGCGCCATCGCCGACGAGGTCGTGGCGGAAAG
>JBBKVN010000328.1:0-5699 GCA_037968455.1 Rhodoferax sp. | reverse complement strand
GGCACATCCGCATGAACTCAGTCACTTCAAACCGTTGGCCACATAGGGGAGTTTGGCTCCCCTCTCCCGCCCGGCGGGGCGGGAGAGGGGAGCCAAACTCCCCTATGTGGCCAACGGTTTGAAGTGACTGAGTTCATGCGGATGCGCCAACGCCAGAAGTCGCCGGGAACCAAAAACGTGAACGGAACACTGATACCGATCACTTGAAATTGGTTGTCGGCTCAGAATGAACTCGATTACTTTCAACACGCGGCCAAATGTGGCTGTTAGCTCCCTTTCCCGCCCGGCGGGGCGGGAGAGGGTTGGGGAGAGAGTGGGGAAAACCCCCTGAGAATCGAATCCTCCCAGCCACAACGGAACCCAGAAACCTCACTCATTCGCCAGCAAGGAAAACGCCTGATGACCGAAGCAACAAAAAACCCCGGCGCCCTGTCCCACCTCAAAGTGCTAGACCTGTCCCGCGTGCTCGCCGGACCCTGGTGCACCCAGATGCTGGCTGACCTCGGTGCCGATGTGATCAAGGTCGAGCGCCCTGGTGCGGGTGACGACACCCGCCACTGGGGCCCTCCTTTCCTAAAGGACGCCGAAGGCAACGACACCGACCAGGCCACCTATTTCACTTCCTGCAACCGCAACAAACGCTCCATCACCATTGACATGGCCAAGCCCGAAGGCCAGGCCTTGATTCGACAGATGGCCTTGGGCAGCGACATCCTGGTGGAGAACTTCAAGGTCGGCGGCCTGGCCAGCTACGGGCTGGACTACGCCAGTCTCAAAGAAATCAACCCGCGCTTGATTTATTGTTCGATCACCGGCTTCGGGCAAGACGGTCCCTACGCCGAGCGGGCGGGATACGACCTGATGATTCAGGCTATGACCGGCATGATGAGCATCACCGGCCGCCCGGACGACGTGCCCGGCGGTGGCCCCCAGCGTGTGGGCGTGGCGCTGACGGACTTGTTCACCGGCGTGTACGCCACCTCCGCCATTTTGGCGGCGCTGGAAGTGCGCAACCGCACCGGGGCGGGGCAACTCATTGACATGGCCTTGCTGGATGTGGGCATGGCGATATTGGCCAACCAGGCGGCGGGCTTTGTGAACACCGGCAAGGTGCCGCAGCGTCAGGGCAACAGCCACCCCAGTCTGGCGCCTTACCAGGACTTCCCCACCGAAGACGGCGCCATGCTGCTGGCCATTGGCAACGATGGCCAGTTCGCCCGCTTTTGCGAAGCGGCCGGGCGCCCGGAGTGGGCGGCAGACCCCCGCTTTGCCACCAATACCTTGCGCGTACGCCACCGTGAGGTGTTGATTCCTGCCATGCAGGCGCACACCCGCACCCAAACAACGGCGCAGTGGATTGCACTGCTGGAGAAAAAAGCCGTGCCCTGCGGCCCCATCAATGACATGGGGCAGGCCTTTGACGATGCGCAGGTGAAGGCCAGGGGTTTACATATAAAACAGGCTGTTGCGCCCGTTGTGTCTGCGCAGTCAGCTATTGAATCCATAGCGAGCGTGGCCAGCCCGCTGCGCTTGACGGCGACGCCGCCGGTGCTGATTCGCCCACCGCCCGCTTTAGGCGAGCACACCGATGAGGTGTTGGCTGAATTGGGTCTGGGCGCCAGTGAGATGGCTGCCTTGCGCGCCACGGGCGTCGTCTAGCGCCTGCGGCGAGGTGGGCGGCATGTCCGCCCTGGGCTCAATGAACGGCGAGCGCGGCCGGGGTGAGGTCAAGACGACGCCGCCCTTTGTTGAAGGCTTCCGAGTCCTTGGCGGCTTTGGCTTCAAAGGCGGCCATTTCCTGCTTGAGCTGCATCACCAGTTCGTCGTCTTCGCCGTAGCGAGCCTGCATTTTTTGACAAAGTCGTTGCAGGTTTTGTAGGTGCTTGTGCATGGGTGTCTCCTGAAGACGGTGAAAAAAGGGGCCAACCACACGGTCAAGCCGCGTAGTCCAGCACTGCGAAAAAGTGGCAAGCGGTACCTGTTGCCACAAAGCCATGCCAAACGGCATGGGAGTAACGAATTCGGGAATCCAGTACAAAAAACACAACCCCTACGGTGTAAGCCACTCCGCCTGCAAGCAGCCACAACAGGCCGGGCAGGGGCACGCGTTCGATCAGCGGCACGGCAGCAACCACCACCAACCAGCCCATAGCCAGGTACAGCCCGGTGGACCACCAAGGGTGAGACAGCCGGTCAAACGCCTTCAGGGCAATGCCCATGGCCGCCAGCGACCAGATCACGCCAAACAGCGTCCAGCCCCAGGGCCCGCCCAAAACGCCGAGGGCAAACGGGGTGTAACTGCCGGCAATAAATAGATAGATGGCACCGTGGTCAAGCTTCAGGAACAACGCCTTGGTGCGGCCGCGCGGGAGTGCGTGGTACAGGGTGGAGGCCAGATAAAGCAGCACCATGGTCGCCGCAAACACCAGCGTGCCAATAAAGCTCAGCGTGCTGAGGGGGCGGGCGGCCGCCACCAAAAACGGCACGGCCGCAATGGCCGCCAGCAGGGCGACGCCGTGGCTTACGCTGTTGGCGATCTCTTCTCCCAGGCTTTGTGGACGATCGGTCATGCGGCGGATTGTGTCACTCTGGTGTGACGGTGCTGTGACAAATTGTTGACGACAGTGGCGACCCGGGCCAGATGGTTGACGCAGGTGGCTATTTGCAGTTTGTTCAGCTTCGGTTCAGGCACCCACTTGCAAACTCACTCCCATACCAACCGAAGGAGTGTTTATGAAGCAACTTTTAACAGCCACTGTTCTGCTCACCGGCGTCCTGAGCGTGCAAGCCCAAACCATGATCGACACTGCCCGCGTGCGCAGTGCAGAGCCCCAGTATGAGACCACCCGCGTGCCACGCCAGGAATGTACCAATCGCTGGCAGCCTGAGCAACGGGGCCGCCACAGCCAGGTGTACCAGGAGCAAGATCAATACCAAAACCAGGACGCCGAGCGCCGTTTCGGCGGCGCCATTGTGGGCGGACTGGCCGGCGGCGTGTTGGGTAACCAGGTCGGGGGCGGCAATGGCAAAGTGGCGGCCACCGCCATTGGTGCCGTGCTGGGCGCGTTGGCCGGCGACCACCTGGACAACCGCAACGTCCGCCCCGCACCGGCCCCGGCTTATCCGGCACAGGTCTACCAAACCAGTGGGCGCGAGGTCAATCGCTGCCAAACCGTGTATGAGACCCAGTCGCAACTAACGGGCTACCAGGTGGTCTATGAGTACCGTGGCCAAAATTACAGCACCTTCATGCGCAACAACCCGGGCAACCGCCTGAAGGTGCGTGTGTCGGTTGAGCCGATTCAGGAATAGTCCCGACGGCGCCGCCGGGGTTAGGATGATCGCCCCTGCACGTTGACTCATTACACCCACCATGAAACTCCTGATTTCTGTCACCTTGGCCCTGTTGACAACTCTGGCAGCACCCGCGTGGGCGCAGGTCAGCCGGGACGCGGCTGCTGCGACCGCGCGCCAGGCCAGTGGTGGGCGCGTGCTGTCGGTGGACCGCAGCGAACACAACGGCCGCGCCGTGTGGCGCGTGAAAGTGCTCACGCCCAAGGGCGAAGTGCGGGTGCTGCTGCTGGACGCCGCCACCGGTCAATCGCTTTAACCGCGTTCAGCGAGACCGCTCATGCGTTTGTTACTGATTGAAGACGATGCCGTGCTGCGGCTGAGCCTCAAACGCCAGCTGGAGGCCGAAGGTCACCGGGTGGACTTGGCATTTGATGGCGAGGACGGCCTGTTTCAGGCCCGGGAGTACCCGTTTGACATGGCCATCATTGACCTGGGCCTGCCCAAGGTGAACGGCATCACCGTGGTGCAAACCCTGCGGGCTGAGGGGCGCACCCTGCCGATTCTGATCTTGACGGCGCGGGGCAGCTGGCAAGACAAGGTGTTGGGGCTGGAAGCCGGGGCCGACGACTATTTGGTCAAGCCCTTTGAATACCCGGAACTGGCGGCGCGCGTTAAAGCGCTGCTGCGGCGGGCCCTTAAGGCCACCTCGGATGTACTCACGCTGGGTGCCCTGAGTATTGATTTTTCTGCGCAAACCGCCCGTTTGAACGCATTGGCGCTGGACTTGACGACCTTTGAGTACCGCGTGCTGGAATTCTTGGTGCGCGAGCGCGCCCGCGTGGTGAGCAAGCAAGAGTTGTCGGACTACCTCTATCCGCGCGACGAAGACCGCGACAGCAATGTGCTGGAGGTGTTGGTCGGGCGCTTGCGGCGCAAGCTGGACCCCGGCGGTGCGCTGCCGCCCATTGAAACCCTGCGCGGGCGCGGCTACCGCTTCACATGGCAGTGAAAGCGCCGCTGTCCATCCGGGCCCGCCTCATTTGGGGTGGCACGCTGGTCTTGCTGGCGTTTTTGGCCGCCGCCGGCTGGGCGGTGCAAAAAGCCTATGAAGACAGTGTGCAAGCCGCCCGATTTGCTCGTCTGCAAACCACGGTTTACCTGCTGATGGCTGGTGCCGAGTTGGACGCCCAAGGCGCGCTGGTTATGCCGCCCGCCTTGGCCGAGCCACGGCTTTCGCTGCCCGCGTCCGGGCTCTACGCGCAAATCGCCAACCCGGACCACAACGAGACCTGGCAGTCGACGTCGACCGTCGGCCTCACCCCGCCGTTTCAGCGTGTTCAGGCACCGGGCCAATGGCGCTTTGACACCGTCGCCGCGTCCGCCGTGGCGGGTGGCGCGCCTGCCAAAACCGGTCGTGCTTATCTGGCGGCCACCTACGCCGTGACGTGGACCGTCAACAACCGGGCCTCGCCGCTGGTCTTCTCCGTGCTGGAAGACAAGGCCGCGTTTGACCGCGAATTGGGCGCCTTCAAGCGAACGCTCTGGTTGTGGCTGGGCGGCACAGGTGTTTTGCTGCTGCTCTCCCAAATCGTTTTGTTGCGCTGGGGCTTGGCGCCGCTGCGCCAAATGGCGCGGGAGGTTCAGCGCATTGAGCAAGGCGCACAGACCCAGGTCGAGGGCCGCTACCCGCGTGAATTGAAAGGGCTGACCCAGAACCTCAATGTGCTGATGGCGCAAGAGCGGGCCCGCCAAACCCGATTCAAAGACGCGCTGGACGACCTCGCCCACAGCCTGAAGACACCACTGGCCGTCATGCGGGCGTCCCTGGACGCGCCGCAGGAATTGCCCGCTCTGGTGGCGCAGCAAGTGGCGCGCATGGATGACATCGTGATGCACCAACTGGGCCGCGCTGGCGCCAGCGGGGCGGCCCGGTTCGCACCGCATCTGGTTCTGGCTCCCGTGGTCGCGCGCATTCAGGCCAGTTTGTCCAAAGTCTATGCCGACAAACATTTGAGTTGGATCGTCGACTGCCCGCCCGACTTGACCTGGCGGATCGACGAGGGCGACGCCTTTGAGATGCTGGGCAATGTGCTGGACAACGCCGCCAAGTGGGCCCGCCACCAGGTCACTGTGCTGGTTTGGACGCAAGACCAGCGCCTGCATTTGCGTGTCACGGATGATGGCCCCGGCTTTGCCGACCCGCAAGCCGTGTTGCAGCAGCGCCGGGTGCGGCTGGATGAACAAGTGCCCGGCCACGGCATCGGATTGGCGGTGGTGCGCGACTTGGTGGCCAGCCACCACGGCACGCTCACCGTGTCGCGTGCGCCCTCGGGCGGCGCACAGCTGGACTTGGTCTTGTCGGCGGCGTGAGGGGCGCGCCAGTACCTTCAAGTCAGGTCAGTGAT
>JBBKVN010000327.1:0-4736 GCA_037968455.1 Rhodoferax sp. | reverse complement strand
GCTGGTGGCGCACGCGCTGCAGCCCTTGGTTTTGCAGCGCTGTGTGTTTGCCCACCGCTCGGGCGAGCGCGGCCATGAGTTCATGTTGCAACACCTGGGCGTGCAAGCCTTGCTGGACCTGGGGCTGCGTTTGGGTGAGGGTTCGGGTGGTGCGTTGGCCTGGCCGCTGCTGCAGTCGGCCTGCGCCATTCTTCGCGACATGGCCAGTTTTGAGTCGGCCGGGGTTTCGGAGAAGTCGGCAGAGCCCGCCAGCGCCGCTTGATGTTGGCGCGCGCTGTTCGCCACTATTTGCTGGCCTTGCAGTTTTTCACCCGGGTGCCGGTTACTGGGCGCTTGGCGGATTGGGTTGGCTTCAGCCCCGTCATGCTGCGCGCCAGTGCCGGGCATTTTCCGGGCGTGGGCTGGTTGGTCGGCGGCCTGGTGGCGGCCCTGACTGCGTTGTTGTTGCAGGGCTTGCCGGGCAATGCTTTTGCCCCCTTAGTGGCGGCGGTATGGGGCACGGCTTTTGGCGTGCTGATCACCGGGGCGTTTCACGAAGACGGGCTGGCCGATGTGTTTGACGGTCTGGGCGGCAGCCCAGACCGGGACCGTGCGCTCATCATCATGAAAGACTCCCGCGTGGGCGCCTTTGGGGCTATTGCCATGATGCTGGCGCTGCTGGCCAAAGTGTCGGTGCTGGCGCTGCTGGGCTCGGTCAACGCCACGCTGATGTGCACCGCCTTGTTCTTGGCCCATGTGGTATCGCGCACCTGGCCGCTGTTCCTGATTCGGCTCATGCCGCACGTGGGCGACGCCGCCGGGTCCAAGTCCAAGCCCCTGGCTGACCAGATCAGTCTAGGCAGTCTGTGGACGGCATTTTTTTGGTGTTTTGTGGCGCTAGCGCTTGTCGGTTATGGGCAAGCAGCTATTGATTTCATAGTGATTGATCAACCGCCCCTCACCCTGTTAAGAGCGCTTGGCGGGGCCTTGCTTGCCTCTGGTCTGGCGTTTTTGCTGATGTGGCGTTGGTTTTTGCGTCGTTTGGGCGGCTTCACCGGCGATTGTTTGGGCACCACGCAGCAGTTGTGCGAATTGGCGTTTTACCTCGGCCTGGCCCTATGCCTCTAAGTTACTTGCCATGAAGTTGTGGCTGGTTCGTCACGCGCAACCGCTGATTGATGCTGGCGTCTGTTACGGCGCCACCGACGTGGCCGCTGATGCGGCAGCCACTCAAGTGGCCGCACAAACCCTGTCGCTTCAACTGCCTGGGGATGGCGTGGTGTGGGTGTCGCCGCTACAAAGATGTGAGCAGCTTGCGCAGGCCCTGCAGGCGCTTCGGCCTGATTTGGCTTGTAAAACCGATGAGCGCTTGCGTGAGATGGATTTTGGCTGCTGGGAAGCCCACCGCTGGGACGCCATTCCCCCCGCGGCCTATGACGCATGGACGGCGGACTTTGGCGAGCACCGGTTTGGCGGCAATGAATCAGTGGCGGAATTCATGAGCCGTGTGGCGCTCGCTTGGGATGAGATTCAAGGCAAGGGGCAAGACAGCATCTGGATCACCCACGCGGGCGTGATGCGGGCGGTGTCCTTGTTGGCCCAAGGCGTACGTCAAATCAACGACGCCGCCCAGTGGCCCACGCAGGCCCCCGGTTTTGGGCAATGGGCGGTGGTGAGCGGTTAGGGCAACAGCAGGTTGGCGCGAGGTCATTGAAATTTCCGTTTGTTGCCGACCTCTTGATGCAGCGTTCTCATACCTTTTTTGGCAACCATGCTAGCCTGTTGTTAACCCAATTCCTTGTTTACATTTCATCAGCGGGGGGGGCCAGTATTTCATGTTGGCCGGTATGGGGCCGATTGTGATGACCAAGGAACGTGCCGATGAGCGAAACCGGACCTTGGCCATGCGTGACGAGGTGACCGGGCTGTTGAACCGCCGGAGCCTGCTGGAGTCTTTGTCGCAACATCTGTCCGCAGCGAAACGCCACGGCAAACGCTGTCGGTGTTGATGCTTGGTATCGACTATTTCAAGCGTGTGAATGCCACCTATGATCACCTGACGGGTGAGCCGATTGTCATCACCGTGAGCATTGGCCTGTGTTCCCTGAGTCAATTGCCAGACTCTCACAGCGATGACCTGATTGGTGCTGCAGACCGTGCCTTCTACGCAGCCAAAGCGGCTGGACGCAACCGCGTTGAGGTGTTTTCCAAAGCGCCCAGTCACGAGCCCATTTGATTGAAGGGCCGGGATGTGTGGGCTGCGGTCTTCGCACGGGTACCTGGACTACCACCAAGTAGTCCAGGTTTTTGTCCGTCCCCCGGTTAATCTGATGTCGGCAGCAACACGCGCTAGGTCAGATCAATGCCAGGGCCTGTTCAAGATCAGCAATCAGATCGTCAGAATTTTCAATGCCAGCAGAGTAGCGAATGAGGCTTTCCGGAATTCCGGCATTGGCTCTTTCTTGCTCGCTCAGTTCGACATGGCTGGTTGTGCGTGGCGGGCCTACCAGTGTGCCGACCGAACCCAGGCTGGCCGCCTTGTGCGCAAACTTGAGGTTTTCGAGCACCTTGACCACTTCAGCAAAGCCACCTTTGAGGGAAAAACTCATCATGCCGCCAAAGCCACTCATTTGCTTTTTCGCAATGTCGTGACTGGGGTGAGATGCCAGGCCGGGATAGAAAACCTGGTCGACTTTGGGGTGCGTTGAGAGGTAGGTGGCAATCTTCATGCCGTTCTCGTTGTGGCGCTGGATACGCAGCTCCAGTGTTTTCATGCCTCGCAAAATCATGTAGGCCGACTGCGCATGCAGCGTGGCACCGGTTATTTCACGATAGTGATAAATGCGATCAACCAGCTCTTTCTTGCCAACGACCAGTCCACCCATCGCGTCCGAGTGTCCGTTCAGGTACTTGGTGGCGCTGTAAACCACCAAATCCGCACCCAAACTGAGGGGCCGTTGGTTGATGGGCGTTGCGAAAGTGTTGTCAACAACGACGATGGCACCATGTTGATGGGCCATTTTGGCGAGTCGCTCGATGTCAACCACTTTCAGTGTCGGATTGGTCGGTGACTCCAGGTACAAAACCGTACAACCCTTTTTGACCTCTGCTTCGATCTGCTCACAATCCGTGGTGTCGCAAAGACAGACTTCGACATTGAGGCGAGGCAAAAACTCGATAAATATTTTGTTGGTCCCGCCGTACGTGTCCTTGATGGCAACAACGCGGTCACCTGGCTTTAGCAAGGTAAACAGCGTGTTGCTGATGGCCGCCATGCCGGTCGAGAAACTGGTGGCCTCTTCGCCACCGTCCATGATGCGAATTTTTTCTTCAAGCGGGCGCACCGTGGGATTGGTATTGCGTGAATAAATGTGGCCTTTTTTTCTACCCAATGCGACTTCGTTCCATTCGTTCATGTCGTCGTAGCCAAAGGTCACCGAGTTGTAGACCGGAAGGCAAATTGCGCCGTCAGCGAACAGCTGTTCCTCCCCAGCCCAGACCGAGTCGGTTCCAAAGTGTGGTGTGTGATTCATGATGTGTATTCCTTTTTAAGGTTGAAGAGAGTTTGAATGAAATCAAGATTTGGGAGGGCGGATGAATCCTCTCCAAAGCGATGCAGTGTGGCTTTGAGAATGGTGTGCATATCGTTTCAATGCAGTACGTCGGCGATGACCGCGAGTGTGTCGCCGCAAGCAATCAAGCCCGGAAAATGACGGCAGGCCAGCACGCCATTTCGGCTGGCACGGTACTCAATGGCAGGCACCCCGGTTCGGGTCGCATCATGGACCCGCGCCAGCAGTTCGCCGGCAACCACCATGTCTCCAAGGTCCTTGCACATCTCCAGCAAGCCGTCGTCCAGACAGGTCGTGAAGCAGTCACTGTCCGGCATGTCGAGCATGGTCGTCTTTATTGGGCTCAACGCGCCCGCATACACGCCGGCATGCACCAGAAAACGTTGTACACCGCGGTCCGCGATGGCGATGGTCTCGGCCGATGCACTTCCACCGCCGCCAAGTTCGGTGGAGACGAAGACCTTTCCCATGGCTTCAGCGGCGCTGTCCAACATGCCAGCGCTGTCAAGTTCCAGCATCGTCATGGAATATGGCGCGGCGAATGCCTGCATCGCCAATTCGCATCGCGCCTGCTGCTCCTTGTCCTCCAGCACATGCACTGCCGCAAAAGGCAAGAAATCAAGCGTTCGCCCCCCAGAGTGAATATCCAGCGTGTAGTCCGCCAGGGGCAGCAAATAGCGCTGAATATAGTCAGCGATCTTTTGCGTGGGGGTCCCATTTGCGCTGCCCGGAAAGCTGCGATTCAGATTCCCCTTGTCAATGGGGGAGGTGCGCTGACCAGCCCGAAAAGCCGGGTAGTTCATATAGGGCAGGATGATCACGCGACCCTTCACTTCGTCAGATTTGATTGAGTTGGCCAGTTTGGTCAAAGCGACCGGGCCCTCGTATTCATCGCCGTGGTTGGCGCCAGTCAACAGCACCGTTGGGCCAATACCGTGCTTGGCGACGGTGATGGGGATCATCAATGCACCCCAAGCGGAGTCGTCGCGAGAGTAGGGCAGTTTCAGAAAACCGTGCTGCACACCGTCCTTCGAATAATCGACGGTCGGGGTGATTGGAGAGTTGGTCATCGAAGTCACTCCTTGACGAACAGTTGGCGGGGCGTCTGGCAAAACGCCTCGACGCCGGTCGGGGTGATGAGAATGCTTTCGGTGATCTCGATACCCCAGTCGTCCTGCCAGATGC
>JBBKVN010000326.1:0-3188 GCA_037968455.1 Rhodoferax sp. | reverse complement strand
CTGCAAAGCACCGAGATTGGGGACTTGGCTGTGGCCTTGCGGGTGGCCGATGTCTTAATGGCCAAAATCAGTCCTCGGGCTCTGCGCGCGGCATTGACGCCGCAAGAGGCCATTCGGGAGTTATACCGCGAGGACAAGGGCGGGCCGATCTCCACCGCGGTGATCAAGGTGCTGGGCATCTTCCCCCCGGGTGATTTCGTTAAGCTGGCGTCGGGCGAGTTGGGCATTGTGGTGGAGCGCACCGCCAATGCCCGCGCACCCATTGTGGCGGCTATCACCAACACGGCTGGGCAGCCCGTGCCTCAAACCGTGCGCCGCGACACAAGGGTGGCCAACTATGCCATTGTGGGCAATGTGTCTGACAAGGCCTTGCTCAAGCGCTTGCCGCCTGAACGGCTGTATGGCTACGCGCCAGCGCCGGTGGCTTAAACCTCGCCGCCAAACTGTTTGGTCAGGTTGGCGAGGTATTGCTCCACCATTTTTTCAAATTCAGCTTCCACCACCGGTGCCACCACCATTTTCATGAGCCCTGGCAGGGGAATGGACAGGTCGCCGTTGATCTGCAGCACAATTTTGGTGGAGGTCTTCATGTCCTCAATCTTCCAGTGGCCGGACACCAGGGCGTTGCCTTCGCCCTTGACTGGCGTCCAGTTAATGGTGCCTTTGGCTCGGTTGGAGACGTATTTGGAGGCGTAAATGGTTTGCAGATTGACTTGGGCAATGCCAATCTTCTCCATCTCCCAGCGGTAAACGCCGTCGCCCAGGTCCACCAGTTCATCCACCTTGGGGAAATAGCTGGCAGAGGCCGGCACGTCGGACAGCAGGTCAAAGACCTCTTTTGCTTTGGCCTTGACTTCCAGCTCGTAGCCAAGGTCGATGCTTACATTGATAGCCATGGGGCTCCTCCAGGTGGTGTTGAGAGATGCTTCTTCAGCGCAAAGTATAGGGTCCACATGGCACTTGCTGTTTAATAGGGCCACCATGAAAGTTGACCCCGCCATTGCCCAGTTTCAGGCCGAAAACGTTCGGGCCCAAGTGCTTGTCCGCCCGGTCGATAAAAAGCTGAACACCGCCACCGTGCTCAAGGTGCGGGAGAGAGTGCCCCTGTTTCGAGAGATGCCGCTGGACCTGCTCATGCGCACCCTGGCCATTTGCGAGCAGGTGGAAATTCCGGCCGGGGAAAACATTTTCAAAGAAGGCGACATTGGCGAGTCGTTTTACGTGCTCATCTCCGGCCAAATGGTGGTTGGCAAAAACCGAAACGGCAAGTTCATTGAGCTGGCTCGCATGGGCGTGGGCGACTGCTTTGGCGAGATGGCTTTGGTGGGCAAACATGTGCGCACCGCCACAGTGCGCGCCAGCCGCGACGCCGTCGCCATGCGCTTTGACCGTGAAACGGTGGACGCCCATGCCGAGAGCGCCCACATGATTTACCGCAACGTCGCCAGCATTCTGGCCGTGCGCCTGGAAGAAGCCAGTGCCACTATGGCCGATTTGCTGGTCCAAAATATCCGGGGCTGACGCCCGGACGTCTCTGGCGCCTGCCAACGCCTCCTTCAAGCCGCTTTCTTCTTAACCCGCGTTTTATGACCATTCTTCTTGCCCCGATGGAGGGGCTGCTGGACTTTGTGCTGCGAGACATCCTGACCCGTGTGGGCGGGGTGGACCGCTGCGTGTCCGAGTTCATCCGCGTCACCAATACCTTGTTGCCTGACCGGGTGTTTGAGCGCGTGATTCCTGAGCTGCTGCAGGGCGGGCGCACCTTGTCTGGTGTGCCGGTGCGGGGCCAATTGCTGGGCTCTGACCCGGTTTGCCTGGCCGAAAACGCCGCCTGTCTGGCTGCCTTGGGGCCAGACGGCATTGATTTGAACTTTGGCTGCCCCGCCAAAGTGGTGAATCGCCACGGTGGCGGCGCCGCCTTGCTGGACGACCCCGAATTGCTGTTTCGCATCGTCTCCGCCGTGCGCCGCGCCGTGCCGGCACATATGCCCGTGTCGGCCAAGATGCGCTTGGGCTTTAACGACGACACCCGCGCCGAGGAGTGCGCGCAGGCCATTGAAGCCGGTGGCGCCAGCGAATTGGTGGTGCACGCCCGCACCAAGGCCGACGCCTACCGCCCGCCCGCCTACTGGGAGCGCATTGCTGACATTCGCGCGCTGGTGCGCCTGCCTCTGGTGGCCAATGGCGACATCTGGACCGTGCAAGACGCACTGCGCTGCCGCGAGGTGTCGGGCTGCCACAGTCTCATGCTGGGCCGGGGCATCGTGGTCGACCCCGGCTTGGCGCGCGGCATTCTGGCCGCCACGCAGCCGCCCGGTTCCGCAAGCGATGAAGCGGCCAGCGCCGAAGTCACCTGGGAGATGCTGCAACCTCTGATTGCCGACTTCTGGCACATCGTCTGCGCCAGCCTGGACCGGCGCCAACAAGCCGGGCGCCTCAAGCAGTGGCTCAACTTCTTGCGCCGGCGCCACCCAGAGGCCGACACCGCCTTCATGGCGGTGCGCACGCTGGACGACCCGGTGGCCGTGACCCAGTGGTTGTTGGCCCACGGCGTGCCGGTGCATCAACCCACAGCGGTGCGCGGGCATTGAGATTGCCATTAGAGTTGGTCTGTTCTGACTTTTGACACCAAGATGGACGCTGCCCTAGCGCCAGTCCCCTCATTTTCAAACTAGCAAAGAGACTTCCCCATGCAAACCAAAGCAGCAGTCGCCTGGAAATCCGGCCAACCCCTGACCATTGAAACCGTGGACCTGCAAGGCCCCAAGTTTGGCGAGGTGCTGGTCGAGATCAAAGCCAGCGGCATTTGCCACACCGACTACTACACCCTGTCGGGCGCTGACCCCGAAGGCATCTTCCCCGCCATCCTGGGCCATGAAGGCGCCGGCATCGTGGTCGACGTCGGCCCCGGCGTGACCGGGCTGAAAAAGGGCGACCATGTCATCCCGCTGTACACGCCTGAATGCCGGCAGTGCAAGTTCTGCCTGTCGCGCAAGACCAACCTGTGCCAGCGCATCCGCTCGACGCAGGGCCGTGGCCTGATGCCCGATGCGACGAGCCGGTTCTCGATCGACGGCAAGCCGATCCTGCACTACATGGGAACCAGCACGTTCAGCAACTTCATCGTCGTGCCCGAGATCGCGCTCGCGAAGGTGCGCAGCGACGCGCCGTTCGAGACGATCTGCTAC
>JBBKVN010000325.1:0-4888 GCA_037968455.1 Rhodoferax sp. | reverse complement strand
CCGCCTCTCTACAATCCTGCACCGTGAACGATACAAACCCAACCGACCCCACCTTGCCCGAAACCCCTGCGGGCACCCGAAAACTTCGCATTCGGGGCAGCGCGCCCGAGGGCGTGGCCTACCCCAAAGAAATCAAGAGCTTTGTGCGCCGCGCTGGCCGCATCACCACTGGCCAGACCAAAGCGTTTGAAGAGCTGGGCGCCACCTTTCTACTGCCCTACCAGCCAAACGCTATTGATTTCGAAGCAGCTTACGCTTATGCAGCAAGCGCCAGAGGCCAAAATGATGTAAAAAACTCACCCGTCATATTGGAGATTGGTTTTGGCATGGGCGAGGCCACCGCCCACATTGCTGGCGTTATGCCCGAGAAAAATTTTCTGTGCTGCGAAGTGCATGAACCCGGCGTGGGCGCCTTGCTCAAACGCATTGGCGAGCAAAGCCTGAGCAATATCCGCATCGTCTCGCACGACGCGGTGGAAGTAATTGACAACATGCTGCCGCTGCAAAGCCTGGACGGCGTGCACATCTTTTTCCCCGACCCGTGGCACAAAAAGAAACACAACAAGCGCCGCCTGATTCAAGCGGGCTTGATTGCCAAGCTGGCAGCACGTCTCAAAGTTGGTGGCTACCTGCACTGCGCCACCGACTGGCAGCCCTATGCCGAGCAGATTCTGGAAGTTCTCAGCACCGAGCCTTTGCTGAAAAACTCCGCCAGCGCCAATCACCCAGAGTTGGAAGGCTACGCGCCCAAGCCGCATTACCGCCCCCTCACCAAGTTTGAAAACCGCGGCATCAAGCTCGGCCATGGGGTGTGGGACGTGGTGTTTGAGCGCGTCTAACTTCAAGCACTTGCCATGAGTACCCCGGCGGCCCTCGTCGTGCCGCCTGCATTGGACGGCGTTGGCCCCAGTTCGACCGTGTTGCCAGCGGGTTCATGGCCCACCGTGCTGGCGTTTTTGGTGGAGAAGTTCGCCGCCATTTCTGAGACGCAGTGGCGTGAACGCATGGCCCAGGGCAAGGTGATTGACGCGCTGGGCCAGCCTGTTATCGCCAACCGGCCCTACCAGCCCCTGCTGCGCATTTACTACTACCGCAGCGTGCCCAACGAGCCGCACATTCCGTTTGACGAAGTTGTGTTGCTTCAGGACGCGCATCTCATCGTGGTCGACAAACCGCATTTTTTGCCCGTCATGCCCTCGGGTGGCTACTTGCAGGAAACCGTGCTGGTGCGGCTTAAACGCCGGTTGGGTCTGGACGCCTTGGTACCCATTCACCGCATTGACCGCGACACGGCCGGGCTGGTGATGTTCTCGGTGCAGGCCTGCAGCCGGGGCGCTTACGCAGCTTTGTTTCGGCAACGCGAGGTCAAAAAAACCTACGAAGCCATTGCGCCCTGGCGGGCTGACCTGGCCCTGCCATTGACCCGGGAAAGCCGCATCGAGGAAGCCGGTCATTTCATGCTGCAACAAGAGGTCGATGGCCCGCCCAATGCGATCACCCATGTAGAGGTGATTGAGGTGCAGGGCGAGTTGGCCCGCTACCGCTTGCGCCCCGTAACCGGCCAGCGCCACCAGTTGCGCGTTCACATGGCCGCGCTGGGCTTGCCCCTGCTGGGCGATGGTCTGTACCCTACCCTCACCCCCGAGGGCCAAATCGACTACGAGCATCCCTTGCAATTGCTCGCCAAGTCAATTGAGTTCACCGACCCGGTGACCGGCCAACTCCGCCATTTTGAAAGCCAGCGCCAGCTCCAATCGCTGGCATAAGCTGACCCGCAGGCGACCTGACGCAAGCAGGCGCACTCACCCCCAGCACGGCCGGGTTTTCAGCGATTGTTTTTACGCAAATCACAGGTAAATTGGCAGCTTGGTTAAATAACCAATGACTTTGATCAAAGCCCTGCCAGCCAGCCAGCCACATGAATTGGGCCAGCAGGGCCGGGGCTTCCCCCTAATATCAATATTCAAGGAGAAATAACATGACCATATTGGTTGCCTATGTGCCACGCCCCGAAGGGCAAGCCGCCCTGGACAAGGGCATTGAGCTGGCCAAAAGCCAGAAAGAAAGCCTGTTGGTGGTCAATACAAGCACCGGCGGCAGCAAAGAAAACACCTCATTTGCAGATGTTCAAGACTATGAGCGGGTCGAGGCCATTTTGACCAGCAGCGGCCTTGACGCCGAGCTCAAGCAATTTGTGCGTGGCAAAACGGCGGTGGATGAGATCAATGAACTGGTCGACACCATGCGCATCTCGATGCTCGTCATTGGCTTGAGAAAACGCAGCGCCGTGGGCAAACTCATCATGGGAAGCGTCGCACAAGAGTTGTTGTTGACCGTGTCGTGCCCGGTTCTGGCGGTCAAGGCCTAAGCAATTCTTCGGGGCAACCCAGTATCAACGCGGCCGGACCAAGGACGGCTTGATGCGATGGAGGCGCAAAACGCATCACCATCCCGGCGCCCCAGGTCGTAGGTAGACTGCAGGGCCGCCCGGTTGGTGTAATCCCAAGCGCTGACCGGGATGGCACCCGAGGGCTGCACATAGGTGTGGCCGGCCACCGTCGGCACCTGCGCAAACTGCCGGGTCAGCAAAACCAGCGTGTCTCCACCATGTTGTGAGGCATGGTCTGTGGGCACGTTGTCCACCAGGCCGCCATCAAACAAGGCCACACCGTTGCGCCGGGCCAGCGGCGTGAGAGGCGGAATGCACGACGACGCAATGATGAGATCCGCCAGCGCCGCCGGGGTAGCACATTCCCGCACCGAAACATACAAGGGTTGAAACCCCATGCGCCGCCCCACCGAGGCCCGCACCGACTGTGCATTGAAGGTGTCGACCCCGACAGAAACAACCCCCAGCAGGAAGGCCACCTGTGTCGACGCCCATTGGGGCGGCGCAGACATCAAGACAGAGATTTCCGGCCCCCGGTGCAGACGCGACAGCGCTGACCCGTCAATGCAACCCAAAATCGCATCCCGGTACATGGAGCCATGGGGAAACACCGGCTGCTTGCGAAGCGAGTTGAGCCAGTACAGGTTGTGCTTGTTGCGGTCAATCGCCTGTTTGTAGCTGGCAAAACCCTGCTCAAACGAGCCAGACAACAGCGCACATGCCACGGCCGATCCGGCGCTCACAGCAGTTACCCGCTTAGGCCTCAAAGACAACATGGGCGCGACTACCGACCAGAAACCGGCTTGCCAGAAGCAGCGATTGCCCCCGCCGGCGAACACCACATTGTCGAAAGACACCGGCGATTCGCCCTTACCGCGCCGCGTCTGCTTGCCGGGTAGCACGCCAGCGGCAGCGGGCCCAGCCAGCGACGCTGGCAACCCTCGTCGTTCCGGTGCCCAATTACCCTTGGCGATTCGCATCGTTCCTCCGACATGAGTAAAACTCAAGCCGAGTTTTGCGAGCTCGCTTTGCGCCACGGTTGCGAAATATCAACGCAGGCGCCCCCATGGCGTTTTCACAACACCTGGGCGTGGCTTGGCACCAACAAAAACTAGTGCAGGCTGGTCAGCTTGTCGGACTCAATCGCCGCGTCCAGTGTGTCTAGCAATGCCTTGCGCACCTTCAGCTTGGTGTTGGCATGGGCTTTCATATTGAGCTTCTTGAACTCTTGCGCCACCGCATTGGCTGTCGCCATCAGCTGATCGGCAGGCACCACCTGGTCCAGAAAGCCAGCCGCCATGGCGGTTGGAGGGTTGAACATTTCAGCGTTGATGACCGAGCGCTGAAAGACCGGTGTCGTCAGACGGTCACGCGCCAGTGCGATGCCCACGTGGTGCATGGTCATGCCAATTTTGACCTCGTTCAGACCGATGTTGAAAGCGCCTTCAACGCCAATGCGGTAGTCGGCGGACAACAACATGAACGCCCCTTTGGCCACCGCGTGGCCCGGGCAGGCCACGATGATGGGCTGCGGATGGGCCAGCATGCGCCGCGCCAGTGTGGAACCGGCCGCCACCAAATCAATGGCCGCCTGGGGACCGGACATCATGACCTTCAAGTCATAACCCCCGCTCAAAATGCCGGGCTGCCCGGTCACGATCACGATGGCCTCGGCGGCCTGGGCTTGATCCAACGCAGCATTAAATGCCTCAATAACCGCCGGAGACACCGCGTTCACCTTGCCATTAGCCAAGGTCAGCGTCGCCACGCCGTCATTCAAACTGTATTGAACCAAATCGCTCATGATGAAAGTCCTGTGAAAAATGCAATCCCACAGTCTAGTCGGCGATCGGGCGCTGAGGGATCGCCATTGGGACACCAAAACAATAGCCAACCAACAAGCCATCAGGCTTGCTAATTCGTCATGAGGATGCAATAGACTGGGCTTATGCACTGCAAATGCGCTACCCGCAGGTCGAAAATCACAATGACCGTTCCCCGCGTCGGGGATAGTCAAAATAGACCCACGCCAACAGCGTTCGTCGACAGTTACATTACGTAACACACCGAAATGCACAACCCATGCTCATGAAGCCACTGCCCCTATCGACTGACCTACAAGGGAACCGACGGCAGCGCATCTTGATCGTGGTTACGACCTATGTCTTGTTGTGGCTGGTTCTTTGGTTCGCCGCTCGAGTTGCAGATGTGCTGGGGGGCGCCAGCCTGTGGTTTTTGCCCGCCGGGTTGCGTTTTTGCGCATTTATTCTGATTGGATGGCCTGCCCTGCTCATTGAGTTGGCGACGGTGCTCATCGCCAACGTGATCAGTTTTGTGTCCGCAGGCCGAACGGCGCCAGCGCTTTTTTCCGCCCAGACGGGGTGGTTGTTCTACGATTGGTGCGCATTGCCCGTGGCCTACGCGGCTGTCATCTTTCCATTTCGACGGACCTTGCGGGATCGGCTTGACCTGACGCTGCCCAACCACACCGCGTTGTTC
>JBBKVN010000324.1:0-2571 GCA_037968455.1 Rhodoferax sp. | reverse complement strand
ACGCACGGGGAGGTGATCGTGGCCAGTGGCGCCAGTGAAGCCAATGCCTTGGGTCTGACGACTCAGATGCCGATCCGCGAAGTATTCCTCACCTCTGGTGCCAGTCGAACCTTGCAACTTGGCCAGCGCAGTGTGGCGTTTGAACACACCAAGCCTTGGATGTTGGCCTTGGGAAAGCGGCCGTCGGGCCGGGCTATCCGCGCACTCTCTTGGCTCGGGCCAGAACAAGGGGTCGTGGCACTACCAGTTTTGCGCCAGCAGTTATCGAGCGAAGAGTGGGATGCGATGCGATCGGCCCGCTCCATGCTGCCAAGTTGGATGGCGCGTGCGGTCAGTGAGGTCAGCGGCCATGGCTGAGTCGTGGTTTGAACTCAGTTCGGCGGATCAGGGGGAGGCTCTCGCTTACGCAGCAGGACGCAGCGGGCGTCCTGCCCATCTGTTGGAGAAAGACATCTGGGTGGTCTGGACCCTTGGGGCGATCTATCGCTCGGCATTGGCGCCGGCGCTGACATTCAAGGGGGGCACGTCGCTGTCCAAAGTCTACAAGGTGATTGACCGGTTCTCCGAAGACATCGACATCACCTACGACATACGAGAGTTGGTACCGGACTTGTTGCGTCAAGGCGATCCGATGCCCGATTCGCCCAGCCAGGGGAAAAAACTCAGTAGCGCCGTGCGCAAGCGGTTGCCGAATTGGATTGAACAAACCATGCCTATCCGGTTGACACCCAAGACACTACCTGTAGTGGTCACGGCTCTTGCAGGGCAGACGAATCCTCCCCAGCGTAGAACTCATCGTAGGTCGGCGATGTAACGCGAGTCGCAATTCCCAGCACTGAGGCGAACGCTGTCATCGGGTAGAACCGCCGGTTGAAACGGAACACGAATTCATTGAGATAGGCTGGCAAGTGTTGCGCGCTCACACCGTGATGCGTGCCGAGAAGCCACGCCTTCAGGTTGGAAAAAACGAGATGGATCATTGGCAGCGACTTCTCGACTTTTTCTGTCTCGCCGTGAAGCACAACCGATTCATGGTCGTACCCCATGGCCGCCAATTCGTTGTAGCCATGCCAGCCGTCGGTGGTGATGTGGCTGTTCGCCTCGATGTTCTTCGTCGCAAACGCCGCCAACGAACGCTTGCTGCGATCTTTGAGCACGCTCAGGCGCAAACGCCCGGCATAGATGGCACGACGCCCGCGTTTGTCCTGTTTTGGGCGGACCTCAACGGCACCCACCACATACGTCATGTGGTGAACGCCCTTGCCTTCACCCCTGGTCTGGCCACCAACCAGTGCCTCGTCCATCTCTATGGGCCATTGCGCTCCGATACGGTCTTGATCAGGGCGAACCATGCCCACGCGCAGTTTGTGCAGCATTTGGAACGCTGTCTCATAGCGACTGAGCCCAAGCTGGCGTTGCAACTGCAACGCCGACATACCAGGCGTCTGTGTCGTCACGAGGTATGCTGCCCAGAACCACACCTGTAGCGGCGTGCGGGTTGCATGCATCACCGTCCCAGCCGTCAATGACATGCTTCGCTGGCAATGGCGGCAACGCAAGACAGTTGGCCTATTCTCAAAACGGTACGCCTCGCCCGTCGCCTCACACCCTGGGCACACAAAACCATCGGGCCAGCGCACTTGTTCCAACTAATTGCTGCAAGCGAGCTCGTTCTGGAACATCCTCTGAAAATCAAGCAACGTGCGCGGAAATGGCAGACTCATCCCTAAACACTACCTATAGTGTCCTTGGGTGTCAACCGGATAGGCATGGAACAAACAGTCCAACCCCTTTTGCAGACGGCGCTCGATGTGGTGGATCTGCAGGCAGCATTGACGATTGCAGGGCGGGACCGAGATCAATTGATTCTGACCTATCCCCCTGTAAAAACCGGGACTGGCTATGCGCCGCCCACCATCTTGCTGGCGTTCGGTGCCCGTGCCACGGGCGAACCCCATCAGGTGCTACCGGTGAGCTGTGACATGGCACCTTGGGTTGATGGCGTGGGTTTTCCGCAGGCGAGCCCGTTGGTCATGGCTGCAGAACGGACATTTTGGGAAAGGCCACGGCCGCTCATGTTTATTGTCTCCAAGGCCGTCTGCGGGGTGAGCGGTATTCCCGCCATTGGTACGACCTAGCGCAACTGGCGGCCTCAATGTACTTTGACAAATCCGTTTCCGACCACGCATTGGCCCAGCAAGTGGCGCGGCACAAAGCCATATTCTTTGCCGAGAAAGACGCCAACGGTCAATGGATTGAATACACCCAGGCGGTTTCGGGGGGCCTACAACTCATCCCCCACGGCCCCTCGCTCAATGCGCTGGAAAATGATTACGAAGCGATGTTGGCCGATGGTCTGTTGTCATTGGAACAACCTGATTTCACGCAGCTCATGGCGCGGTGTCGCTTCATACAAGAGCGCGTCAATCACCAAGGACACCTGGCGTGACGACTGGGCTATTCACCCCCAACCTGCACAGTGAGCCCAGAAGGCGCCCAGGCCGCCCCTTAGGCGCCTTCTGGGCTCACTGTGCAGGTTGGGGGTGAATAGCCCAGGCGTCACGCCAGGTG
>JBBKVN010000323.1:0-2594 GCA_037968455.1 Rhodoferax sp. | reverse complement strand
TAGCCGGCACCGACGATACAAATATCGGCCTCAATGCTGGCTTGCAGCGGCGGGCGGGGGGTAGACGGGTTGGCCGAGGCCGCGTAATAGGACGGGGCGTGAGGTTCGGTGGACATGCGTTTTCTCCCAGTGTGTGTCACAAGTCACCATTGTGCGTCCTGAACCCAGTCGGTTTTTTGACCGGCGCCCATCGCGGCAAAGCGAAGTTGAGCCTAGGGTAATCCCGCAGGCAAACGGGTACGCCCGTCGGCGAAGATGCACCCCTTATGAGCCAAGTCATTGTTTTAGCCACGCCCGTCTTTTTGCTCATGATGCTGGGCGAGTGGTGGCTCAGCCGCCGCGCCAGCAGCCGCACTGCCGGGCGCGCGGCTTACGGTTTGAGCGACGCCATCAACAGCCTCAGTCTGGGCATTCTGAGTCAACTCGGGGGCCTGTTTACCAAGCTGTTCACCATTGGCATTTACACCTATCTGTACAACGCCCTGTGGGAGACGCCCGATGCGCCCCTGTGGTCCACTTGGTACGGCGCGTTGCTGGCTTTGCTGTTTTACGACTTTTGCTACTACTGGTTGCACCGCAGCGCGCACCGGGTTGCCATTTTGTGGGCGGCTCATGTGGTGCACCACCAAAGCCAGCACTACAACCTGTCCACGGCCTTGCGGCAAACCACTAGCGGCGCCTTTTTGGGCTGGCTGTTTTATGTGCCCATGGCGGTGGCGGGTGTACCGCCGCTGCTGTTTGGCATCGTGGCGCTGGTGGATTTGCTGTACCAGTTCTGGGTGCACACCGAACAGGTGGGCAAGCTGGGCTGGTTTGACCGCGTCTTTTGCTCACCCAGCAACCACCGCGTCCACCATGCTGTGAACGACGAGTACCTCGACAAGAACTACGGCGGTATTTTGGTGCTGTGGGACCGCTGGTTTGGCACCTTCAAGGAAGAAGACGCCCCCTGCGTCTATGGCACACGGGGTGCGCTTGACAGTTGGGACCCGCTGTGGGCCAACGCGGAGGTGTATTGGGCCTTGATGAAGGACGCGTGGCACACCCGCTCCTGGTGGGACAAGCTGCGGGTGTGGTTCAAACCACCGGGTTGGCGCCCCGCCGACGTGGAAGCTCGTTTTCCCAAGCCTGCGTTCGACATCCAGCAGGTGCAAACCTTCGCCCCGCCGGTTCGCACGGCGACACAGTGGTTTGCCGGCCTTCAATTTGTCTGGCTGATGGCCGGGGTACTGGTGGTGCTATGGATGGCCGGGCGTTCGCCCCTCCATGTCACCGCGATCTGGAGCGGGGTCTTGCTCAGCGGGTTTTGGGCGCTGGGCGCGGTGCTTCAGGGCCGCATGGACCGGCTGGAAATGCTGATGATCGAAGCGGCTGCTGTAGCCACGGCCAGCGGGGCACTGGGCCTGCTTCAAATCCACGCGGCCTTCAAACCATTGGCCTTGCTACTTGCTATCTCATTCATAGCGTCTCGCACAGTAGAAACAAGGACCAGAGGCCAATTTGATACTATTTTGGTGTGGGCACTGGTGGCGTCATTGGTGGGCGACGTTTTGTTGATGCTGGGCGACGCCTATTTCATTCCCGGTCTGATGGCGTTTCTGGTGGCGCACGGGTTTTATATTGCTCTGTTTTGCCAAGGCAGCCCTCGATTTCCGAGCTGGCGAGCCTTAGCAGCCACCCTGAGCGTGGGCGCTGCCGTGCTGGCTTGGCTCTGGGCCGGGTTGACCGACCCTGGCCTGAAAGTAGCCGTGCCTGTGTATGTTGGGGTGATCGCTCTCATGGCCGCACAAGCCATTGGCCGCGCCACGGTACTTCGCGATGGGCACGCTTGGGCCGTTGCCGTGGGCGCCATGGTGTTCATGCTCAGCGACGCCCTGATTGCAGTGAACCGCTTTGTGCAGCCCCTGCCCCTGGCCCCGCTCTGGGTCTTGTCCAGCTACTATCTGGCGCAGTTTTTAATCGTGCACAACGCCCGACCTGTTCCCGCCGCCGGGGCTACATCCTGAGTGTTACAGCCCTTCGATTCAGCTCAGTTGCTCTATCAGCTTGGCCAAAAGCGTGTTCAAGGTCTGTTGTTCTTGAAGCGTCAATCCTTTTAGAGCGTCTCGCTCGTTTTCCAGATGGGCGGGCACGACCCGTCCCATGAGTTCAACACCCTTCGCGGTCAACGCCACCAAAACGCCACGCCGGTCATCCGGATTGGGTCTGCGCTCAATCAAGGCCGCTCGCTCTAGACGATCCAACCGGTTGGTCATCCCGCCTGACGAAATCATGGTGACGTCATACAAATGAGTCGGCGTCAAGGCATACGGTGTGCCTGATCGACACAAGGTGGCCAGCACATCAAATTCACCGCTCTGCAACTCAAACTTCGCAAACACAGGCTCCAGCCGCATGCGGGTCATCAACAGCGAAGCCTCACCCAGGCGCCCGACGACCTCCATGGGCAACAGATCCCATTCAGGCATTTCCCGCGCCCATTGAGCCACGGCCAGTCCGGCACGATCCATAAGTTCTTTCATTTATCTTGATGCAAAGATACAATTCATCAAGTTAATTGCAAACTTGAGAACAACGATGAGTCACTATAGATC
>JBBKVN010000322.1:0-4075 GCA_037968455.1 Rhodoferax sp. | reverse complement strand
TCCAAGCAGTACAAGCTCAGCATGTTCGAGTCGCTGTTCTCCTCGTCGCTGGGCAGCATGATCAGCGCCAAGGCCGTGGGCAGCCTGCACGAGTTCGGGCGTTATGTGAACGACCTGGAGTACCGCGCCAAACGCACACTGGGCGCGGAGGATGCCCTCGCCTTCCTGCTGGAGTGGCTCAAGGAGATTGGCTACGAGAAGTACCTGTACGACGGCGAGGACAACGAGAAAGTCGCCCACGCGCGCTGGACCAATGTGCTGGATTTTTGCGACTGGATGTCAGGGCGCTGCGGCGGGCAAATTGACGACACGGCGGGCGTGAGCACCAGCCAGGAGATCAAGTCATTGCTGGAGGTGGCGCAAACAGTGTCCTTGCTGTCCACTATCAGCGAGCGGGAAAAAGACCGGGACGTGGTCACCCTGTCCACCCTACACGCCTCCAAAGGGCTGGAGTGGCCGCATGTGATGCTGGTGGGCGTGACCGAGGGCATGTTGCCCTTCAAGTTGCGCGAGAGCGCCGACACCGACGCCGCCTCGCTGGGGGGCTCACAACGCGCCCACGAGCAGGCCAACGAGGCCACCGCCGCCCACATGCAAGAAGAGCGTCGCTTGATGTACGTGGGCATCACCCGCGCACAGCGCAGCCTGGCGGTGAGCTGGACACGCAAGCGCAAAAAAGGCCGCGAGATGGTGGCCACCCAACCCAGCCGCTTCATCGCCGAGATGGGCCTGGATCAAAATACGGTCAAGGAAGATCCGCGCGCCAAGCTGCGCGCCTTGCGCGCCGAGTTTGCCCAAAAAGCAAAAGACACCGCCACGGCCCAAGCCCGCAAGCCCTGACACCCTGCCATGAAACACTTAAATGCACTGATTTTGATAGCACTCTGCGCACTATCTACGGTCGCCCAGAGCCAAAACGACCTTAAAAATTCACTAGCCAATTGCCCTGACCCCGTTGACATGGGCGCGGTGCATTTGTATGGCTTGTGGCATGCCGAGTTGGAGGGGCAGGCGCAGGTGGCCACGCTTCAATTTGAGCGGCACCCCGAAAATGCTGGCAGCGTGCGCGGTCGCGTCACCCGGGGCGGGGCGCCGGTGCAGGTGGCAGGCGACCTGGACGAAGGCGAGTTCTCACTCGAAGAATCAATCGACGGTCAACGCATCTCCGCCAACTGGCTGGGAGCAGTGGTACCCGACTCATGTGGCAAGGAAATCAGAGGATCATGGAACAACGCACTCGACAACACGAGCACTTCTTTCGTTTTACGCAAAGCACCCGGCTGGCAGTAAGCCTTAGCGCGGCTTTTGGCGCACTGTGGGTGGCACTGCCCGCACAAGCCCAAAGCACACCGGGCACGCCCGACCCCACTGTGCAGCGCTGTGTCGCGCTGACCGGGGACCAAGCCGCCCGGCTGAGCTGCTTTGACGCTTGGGCCGCTCAACAAGCCGCCGCAACGGTCGCGGCAACGCCCACCCCGGCGCCTGTGGTGGCAGTCCAGGTTGCCCCCGCGCCCGTGGTGATCACCATGGTGGCTCCGGCTGCCCATGATTGCCGCAACTCCCGGTTTTCAGAGCTGTCCCGCTTCTGGGAGTTGGAGGCTGGCACCGACTGCGGTACCTTCGGCATTCGTGGCTACAAGCCCATTACCCTGTCCTGGATTGGCGCGGACAGCGTCAACAGCCAGCCCCATTCCCCGACTCAATCGGCCGCCCCGTATGTGCCCTACGACAACAACGAGGCGCGCATCCAGCTTTCGGTGCGGACCAAAATTGTGCAGGGACTGTTGACCCAGATGCAGCCCTCGATTCGCGACTCGCTGTGGTTTGGTTACACGCAGCAATCAAACTGGCAGTTGTTCAATGGCGATCAATCCCGCCCCTTCCGCACCACCGACCATTCGCCGGAAGTCACGTACATCTACCCCTTGGATGCGGAGCTGCCTGGCGGTTGGCGCCTACGCTACGGCGGCCTCACTCTGATTCACCAGTCCAACGGCCAGTCTGACCCCTTGTCGCGCAGCTGGAACCGCACCATCCTGTCCGCGGGCATGGAGAAAGGAAAGGAATTTGTACTGAAGGGCGAGTTGTGGAATCGCGTGAGCGAGTCGGCAGACAGCGACAACAATCCGGACATCAGCGACTATGTCGGTCGCGCCGAGATTGCCGGGCTCTGGAACGTTGACCGCAAAAACACACTGGGCGCCACGATTCGGCACTCACTTCGCGCCAATGCCAATGGCTCGTTGAAGCTGGAATGGCTGCGAGACCTGAGCGGCACTGGCGTGGCGGGCGGGCGCAGCGGCTTGCGCTTTCACACTCAGGTGTTCACGGGATATGGCGACTCTCTGGTGGACTACAACCGCCGCCGCACCGTGCTGAGTTTGGGTTTGAGCCTGATCGACTGGTAAACGAGAGCAGCGCCACCTCGTGGCGCTGGTTGAACTACAACGGATTTTGGGCGGCGCGCATCGCCGTGTTAAGCGCGTCGGCGGACGCGGTATCCAGCACCAGGTTGTGACGATCGGTCAACGGTCCCCCGCCGGGAATAACCTCACCACTGGCCTCATAGCCAATGGCCTTGAACTTCCAGATGGCGCCAACGCGCTTCAGATTGCCCACGTGATCGCCGTCCGCCGTCAGCACGGCGTGCACGTTGTCGTTCACTGGGCGAAGTTGTAAATCGGTCATGACTGTGGCCTTTCAATTGCCATTCGGGGCTGGCCCAATGTGCCGTTCATTTGACCCCCAAACCAAGTTTGAGCATCACCGGCTTGTCCAACGGGCTCTCCACCCCCTCGGGCGGCGTGCTCAACACCCGGCCGCTGGCAACGCCGGCACGAGCCATGGCGGCCAATACGGCTGCGGACCGCTGCGCACCAAGTTGAGGCAACGCGTCAGCCGCCAGTGGCTGGCTTTGCTGCAATCCGCTCAACAAGTTGCGGTAGTAGGCGGTGGCATCCACCACCTTGGGCTCGCCCTGCAAACGTTTGAGAACACTTTGGCCAATTGGTAGTTTCGCTGGCGCAGCACCTGGAGTCGCTGTCGCCACGTTGGCCACCTCGGCGGCCTCAGCCTGCTGTTTTTGCTGGTCCAGCGCCGCGGCGCCCAGCCGCTCGACATACAAGTCACGCACAGATTTTTGTACGCTGGGGTCCGCCAAATTCAGGGGGCCGGGTGCCTCGTCGGCGGCCACAACCGCCCCCGTCCGGCGCGCCACCTCGCTGCGCAGTGCCCTGTCCTTCAGCGCCACGCTATCAGCCACAACGCTGTAGGCGCTGGGCACAGTGAGTTGGAGTTGGGCGCGTTTTCCCAGCATCTGTGCCAGCTGCTGCACCTTCTCTTGCTCGGGCGGCAGCAAGACGCTGCTGGCCGGATCAAAGGCAATGGCCTCCATCTGCTCGCCCCCCAGTCCAAGCAGATTGCCCAGCGCCCTGAACGGTGCGGAGACAATTTTGGTCAACACATTGCCAATGGCTTTCCACACCACCGCCCCATAACTGAACTGTGGATCACTCATGTCGCCTGACACGGGCAGGCCCAGGTCAATGCGGCCGTCGTTGTCCTTGAGCAGGGCAATGGCCAACTCCAGCGGCAGGTTGAGCGCATCTGGACTGTCTATTTTTTCACCCAGGGTGAGTTTGTCCAGCACGATTTGGTTGGCCCCTTCCATCTGACCGTTGCGGATCTTGTATTGAAGGTCGAGTGATATCTTGCCTTGCGCCACCTTGTAGCCGGCAAACTTGATGGTGTAGGGCGATGCGGAGACGATGTCCACGTTCTTGAATACGACGTTGACATCGGTGTTGTCTTTCGGCGCAAAGGGGTTCAGCTCGCCCCGCACCCGCGCCAAACCAAATTCGTCCACCCGGCCATCCAGTTCAATCTGACTGCGCGATTGGCGGTTAGACGACAGGCCACTGACCACGCCATTCAATTCGTACACCTTGGCGCCAAACTGCGGGCGCAAACTGAGGTCGGCAAAGTCGACCTTGGCGTTTTTGAGACGCACGCGCTGAATTCGAACGGGGAAGGGGTCAGTCTGGGCTTGACTTGTGACCCGGGCAGCAGCGGGCGC
>JBBKVN010000321.1:0-12278 GCA_037968455.1 Rhodoferax sp. | reverse complement strand
ATCCAGCCAATCGTGCGGTAGCCGCCAGTCCAGCCCGCGTTGCTTGCCAACGCCGAGCCCATGATGAACGGCCCCATGGTCGCGCCAAGGCCCCAAAAACCATGCAACCAGTTCATGTGACGCGACGAGTAGTGCTTGGCCACAAAGTGGTTCAATCCGGTATCGACTGCCCCTGCGCCCAGCCCGAGCAGGGTGGCCAGCGCCAGCAACCACCAAAATGATGGGGCCCATGAGAACACCAGTAGAGCCAACCCGGTCAGCACCCCACTGAGCATGACGACCATGCCCGTGCCCCAACGGGTGACAACGCGCCCGCTGTACATCGCAGAAAAGGCGCCACAGACCGTCATCACAATGCTGATCAAGCCGACCGCCGCCAGAGGTTGACCAAAATCCGCCCGCATGGCTGGCCAGGCGACCCCCAGCACGCCATCAGGCAAGCCCAAGCTCACAAAGGCAACGTAGATGACGACCAGCAGCAGGAAATGCGCCACAGAGGTTTCCGTTTGATGAATCAGGGCGATGTCAGCATCGCTGGCTGGCAGGGCCTCAGGAGCGAATCACTCGCCCGGGGTTGAGCAGCTTGTGCGGGTCCAACCCCGCCTTGATGGCCCGCATGAGTTGCAGCGCCACCGGTGATTTGTAATGCGTGAGATGGTCCACCTTGAGACTGCCCACGCCGTGCTCGGCAGAGATAGAGCCATTGAAGCGCGTCACCGAGTCAAACACCAGCGTGTTGACCTTTTCTTCCTGAGTACGCAGGAAAGCCGCTGCGTCCATTTCTACAGGGGCCTGCACGTTGTAGTGCAGGTTGCCGTCGCCCAAATGCCCAAAATTAACCAGTCGCACGCCTGGAATGGCGGCTTCGAGCAAGGCGTCGGTGACAGCCACGAAGTCAGGAATAGCGGACACCGGCAGTGAAATGTCGTGTTTGATGTTCAGGCCTTCTTCTGACTGGGCCAGCGGAATACTCTCGCGGACGTGCCAGAGTTGCTTGGCCTGCGCCAGGTTCTCGGCGACCACGGCGTCTGTCACACAACCGGCCTCCAGGGCGGTTTCCAGCAATTGCTCAAACAAGGCGCGGGCATGGGCTTCGGACTCGTGGTCGGAGTTCTCCAGCAGCACGCAAAACGCCGATTCTTGCTGAAAAGGCACCCGCATCTGCGGGAAATGCTTGGCCACCAGGCTCAGCGCGAACTGCCCCATCACTTCAAAACCAGTCAGTCCGGCACCCAATTGCCGGTGCGCCAGGCCTAGCAACTGCACTGCGTGGGCCAACGAGGGCACGGCCGCCCAGGCGGTGAGTCGGGCGCGAGGTAGCGGGTAAACCTTGAGAGTGGCTGCGGTGATGATGCCCAACGTGCCTTCCGAGCCAATGAACAGGTCGCGCAGGTCGTAACCGGTGTTGTCTTTGCGCAGCCCGGACAGCCCGTGCCAAACCTCACCTTGTGCGGTCACCACTTCAAGCCCCAGGCACAAGTCGCGGGTATTGCCGTAGCGCAGCACTTGGGTGCCGCCAGCGTTGGTGCCTAGGTTGCCACCGATGGTGCAGGTGCCTTCGGCCGCCAGACTGAGCGGAAACAATAGCTGCGCGGCTTGGACCTGTTCTTGCAGGTTTTGGAGAATGCAACCGGCCTCGACCGTGACGGTCAGGTTGTCAGCGTCCAGATGACGAACCATGTTCATACGCTGTAGGCTGAGTACGATTTGTTGCCCTGTGGTGTCGGGCGTGGAGCCAACCACCAGGCCAGTGTTCCCGCCTTGAGGCACCAGACTCAGGCCGCAATCAGGGTGCTGACTCAGGTGCGCGGCGCAGGCTTTCACCACCTGGGCAACTTCGTCGGTTGAGCCAGGGCGTACCACGGCCAGTGCTTTGCCACGGCTGCGCTTGCGCCAGTCTTGCTCCCAGGCGCTCAAGTCACCTTCGGTCAGGACATGGGCGGCGCCCACAATGCGGGCGAGTTCGGTCAGGAGGTGTTGCATGGTCAGGCCTTGGCAGGGGTGGCCTTTTTCAGGCGAAGGCGCACGTGCAGGGCACAGGCCGTGAACAGAATCAGACACAGCGCCACCTCAATCATGGCAAGGTAATTGCCGGGCGCCCGGTCGCTGTAGGCGCGAACCGCACCTTCTGTGAAGTAAAACCACACCAGCAGGCTGACCCATCGGTAGGTGTACATGCGGTTTTTAAGCAGACCCACCAGAGGAAAGCACAAGGGAACCACTTTGAAGGCCAGTAAAAATCCACCCGGTCGGATGGGCGCAATCACCAATTCCCAGGCGAGGCCGAGCACGATAAGGCCCAGCAAGCTTCCCACGGCCAGAATCCGCGTGAGGGCCACTTGGGGGGAAGGAATGTTTTGTTCTGAGGTAAGAGACGTGGTCATTGGGGTGGCATCATAGCGGCCATGAATTTCCCCACCCCGCCAACATTGACTTGGGCCCAGCGCCTGGATGTCTTGTTGACTGATTTGACCCATTTTCCGTGGCAAAGCACCGCGCAAACCTTGCGTGCCCGCTTTCGGGACGACCGGCTGGGCCTCACGGCCAGTAGCTTGACGTTTACGACCACCATCGCACTGGTGCCATTTTTTACGGTGGCGCTGGCGGTGTTCACTGCGTTTCCTATGTTTGGCAAATTCCAACAGGTGCTGCATCAGTGGCTGCTTACCAGTCTGATTCCAGACAACATTGCGCGTCAGGTCTTGGGTTACCTGACCCAATTTGCCGGGCAGGCCAGCAAACTGGGGGCCGCCGGCGCCGTTATCTTGTTCACCTCAGCATTGGCGCTGATTCTGACCATTGACCGCACGCTCAACAACATCTGGCGGGTTCGAAAACCTCGCCACCTGGGGCAACGGGTGCTGGTGTACTGGGCGGCCATGACGCTGGGGCCCTTGCTGCTGGGCTTCAGTTTGAGCCTGACGTCCTTTGCCCTGACGGCGTCCAAGGGGGTGGTTGGCTTCATGCCTGGGGCGTATCAGGTGTTGCTTGATGGGTTGCAATTTGCGTTGGTGGCCGGTGGTATGGCGGCGCTTTACCACTATGTGCCCAACACGCAGGTGAAGTGGGGGCACGCCCTGTCAGGCGGCGTGTTTGTGTCTGCCGGGTTATTACTGGCCAAGAAAGCGCTGTCTTTGTATCTGACCAATGTGCCGACCTACTCAGTGGTCTACGGCGCATTTGCCACGGTGCCAATCCTGCTGATCTGGATCTATGTGGCCTGGGTTATTGTGTTGCTGGGCGCGGTGATTGCCGCTTACCTGCCCAGTTTGCTGTCCGGGGTGCCGCCCCGGGCGCGCTCGCACGGGTTTCAGTTTCAACTGGCGTTGGAGGCCTTGCAGCAGTTGGAGCGGGTGCGGAGCACGGATGCCAAGGGCTTGCTCTTGCAAGATCTGGCCACCCAGCTGCGGGTGGACACCCTGCAGCTGGAGCCGGTGCTGGAAATCTTGTGCGAGTTGGATTGGACGGGCCGTCTGGACGAAGAAGATGCGGATAACACCTCTCGCTATGTCTTGCTGACCAACCCGGACACCACCTTGTTGGCGCCTTTGCTCAACATCTTGTTGTTGCACCAGGATGAAATCACCCACAATTTATGGAAAAAAAGCCTCTGGCGCACGCTGGTACTGCGGGATGCGCTATAACTTAGATAGCGTTTTGGCGTCATCATCCGGGCTGCTGACTCTGCCCGAGTGACGTTCAGGGGTTCAAAAACTTCACCAAGGCCGCCAACATGGGTTCCGGCGTCTCATTCATCTGGTGATGGCCCCCGGGCAGTTGCACCACTTGCGCATTCTTGGCCAGTTTGATCAAGCCCTGAGCGCCTTTTGGATGCGCCATCTGGTCCATGCTGCCCAGTAAAAACAGCACCGGGCAGCTCACCTGGGCCATGGCCTCTTCGCCATGGGTGTAGTTGTCGCAGGCAGAAAACCCGGTGTGAAACAGGTTCACGCGGGTGTTGCTGGCCAGGACGCGGCGCCCCAGCGCCATCGAGGCGCCATACACCCAGGTGCCCGGCCCCAGCGCGGACGGCGGCGGTGCCAGCGTGGCGCGCGAAAACACATTGACCATCGTCAAGGCTTTCATGGGTTCGTTCAAGGAGCTTGCCAGCAATGCCGGCGCCACCTTCATCGGGAAGGCCACGCCCACCAGCACCAGTTGCGTCACCCGATCAGGCGCTCGGGCAGCCGCCTCTAGTGCGATCAATGAACCAAAGCTGTGGCCCACCAAGGCGGCTTGTTTGAGCCCGGCCGCGTCCATCAGCGCCAATACAAAGTCAGCAGCGGCTTCGACTGTGGCAGGTGGATCGCCCGCGCTGCGGCAGTGGCCCGGCAGGTCGAGCGCCAGCACGTTCCAGCCGTGGTTGGCGAGGTAGCGGGTTTGCAGCACCCACACGCTGTGGTCATTCAGCACGCCGTGAATGAAGATGGCCGTGGGTTTGGACGCGTCAAACGCCTTGCCGCCGGTGTAGCAATAGGTGTCGTGTCCGTTAACCGTGAACTTCATGCTGCGCTCCCTGCGGCTTTTTCAGCGGCTTTGAGGGCTCGCTTCAAGTCGTCGATCAAATCGTCCGCGTCCTCCAGGCCGATGCTCAAGCGAATCGTGCCCTGCGTGATACCACCCTGCACAAGCGCCTCGTCGCTCATGCGAAAGTGCGTGGTGCTCGCCGGGTGAATCACCAAGCTTCGGCAGTCGCCCACATTGGCCAAGTGGCTGAAGACCTTCAGCGCCTCAACAAAGGCCTTGCCTTGCGCCCGGCTGCCTGCCAGGTCAAAGCTGAAGACTGAGCCCGCGCCGCGTGGCAGCAGCTTTTGCGCCAGTGCATGGCTGGGGTGGCTTTCCAACAGCGGGTGGCCGACGCGGGAAACAAAGGGCTGGCTGGCCAGAAACTCCACCACTTTCTGCGTGTTGCTCATGTGGCGCGCCATGCGCAGCGACAGTGTCTCAATGCCTTGCAAAATCAGCCAGGCTGAGTGCGGGCTCAAACAGGCGCCAAAGTCACGCAAACCCTCGCGACGGGCACGCAGCAAAAAGGCGCCCACCGTGGATTCCTCGCTGAACACCATGTTGTGAAAGCCGTCATAGGGCTCGGTCAGCTCGGGAAACTTGCCGGACTTGTCCCAGTCAAAGCTACCCCCGTCCACCACCAGACCGCCGATGACTGTGCCATGCCCGCTCAAAAATTTGGTCGCTGAGTGATAGACCAAATCGGCGCCATGTTCGAACGGCTTGATCAGCCAGGGGGAGGTGAGGGTGGAGTCCACCAGCAGTGGCACGCCCGCCTCATGCGCAATGGCTGACACCGTGGCAATGTCCAGCACGTCCAGGCCGGGGTTGCCCACGGTTTCGCCAAAAAAGAGCTTGGTATTGGGGCGCACGGCGGCGCGCCAGCCATCAATGTCACCGGGCTGCACAAAGGTGGTTTCAATGCCAAAGCGGCGCAGCGTGTAATGCAGCAGGTTTTGCGAGCCGCCATACAGTGCGGTTGAGGCCACGATGTGGCCGCCTGCGCCCATCAAGGTCGCAATGCTCAGGTGCAGCGCCGCCTGGCCGCTGGCCGTGCTGATGGCACCAATGCCGCCCTCCAGCGCCGAGATGCGTTGCTCCAGTACCGCGTTGGTGGGGTTGCTGATGCGGGAGTAAACATGGCCGGCCCGCTCTAGGTTGAACAGGGCCGCAGCGTGGTCGCTGGACTCGAACACAAAGGAGGTGGTGAGATGAATCGGCACCGCGCGGGCGCCTGTGGCGGGGTCGGGCGCGGCACCGGCATGCAGTGCCAAGGTGTCGAATCCGGGGTCTGAGTAACCTGACATGACGCTCCTATTTTGGTTTTTGAATTCGTGTTTAGGCCCGTTCCTCAGGGTATGGGCGCGAATATCGACTTATTGTGGGCTATATTTGACCAAAGACAGGTGAGTGGCCGGTCATAAACGATACATGAGGTGAATGATGAAAGTCAGCGATATTCTGCGTGTCAAGGGTGGCACGCTTTTCACGGCCAAGCCGGAAGACACGCTGGCCGACGCCGCTCAGTTGATGGCCGAGAAAGACATCGGCTCGCTGGTGGTGATCTCAAACGGCTTGGTCGTGGGCATGCTCACCTTTCGGGAGGTCATTCAGGCGATTGTGAAGAACGGTGGTTCGTTTGGTACCACCACCGTTTACCGCGCCATGGACTCAGGCCCCCTGATTTGCACCATGGAAACCGAAATGGACGAAGTGCGCCGCATGATGCTGGACCGCCATGCCCGTTACATGCCGGTCATCAACAACAGCATGCTCATGGGTGTCATCAGCTTCTACGACGTGGCCCGCACTGTGGTCGATAGCCAGAATTTTGAAAATCAGATGCTCAAAGCCTACATTCGCGACTGGCCCGAAGGTGACGGCCCGCCCAAGCTGGAGTAAAGGCGGCAGCGTTTAATTGGCGCTGGTTTGAGTCCTGTTCCGCACACGTTCCAAATTGCCGGCGCCACTACTTTCCGCCAAAGGCGTGGCAATGAAGCCAGCGCGGCCCTTCAACCCTTCAGACCCATGGCGTCGGGGCTGGAACGGCACACACCGGCTCCACATCCACTGACTTGAAATCAGCCGGGGAGACGATTTCCAAGTACTCCATGTCGGGCGAGTAGTCAAACAGGTAGTGGCGAATGCCCGGGCGCTGGTGCACCACATCGCCGGCTTCTACCAAAGTCTCCTTGTCTTCGTACATGAATTTGGCCCAGCCCTTGGTCATGATCACGATTTGGAAATCTGCTTCGTGACGGTGCCAGCCGGTGCCCACTTCTGGTGCCATATTGGCTTTGACTAGATGGGCAATGACCTTGCCGTTGGTCGCTTCAGCGATGCCAAGATCGCGGTACAAAAAGAAATCACGCAGTCCGTCCGATGCAAACGATGTGTCACCGGGTTTCACGTGGGAAAACTGGGTTGGTGCGTTGTCTGACATGAAGTATTCCTTTGAAGTCCAAAAATCGGGGATGTTGCCTCACATTAAGCATGAATCGTTCCACTCGGACGTCAGCATTCAAGTCTTTGAGCGGCCATCGCGTCTGGGATAATCCTAGGCTATGAGCGGAAACACCTTTGGACATCTCTTCGCAGTCACCAATTTTGGTGAATCCCACGGCCCGGCCATTGGCTGTGTGATTGACGGCTGCCCGCCGGGCATGACGCTGAGTGAGGCGGACATTCAGCCTGATCTGGACCGACGCCGGCCCGGCACCTCCAAGTTCGTTACCCAGCGCAATGAGCCCGATGCGGTCGAAATTTTGTCTGGCGTGTACGAGGGCAAGACGACCGGCACGCCGATTTGCCTGTTGATCAAAAACACCGACCAACGCAGCAAAGACTACGGCAACATTCTGGCGTCGTTTCGCCCCGGCCACGCTGACTACACCTATTTTCAGAAATACGGCATACGTGACCCGCGGGGCGGGGGCCGCTCATCCGCCCGCTTGACCGCGCCCATGGTGGCAGCAGGTGCAGTGGCGAAGAAGTGGCTGTTCGAGCAATATGGCACGGTCTTTCGGGGTTGTATGACCCAGATTGGTGAGATGCCGATTGGCTTTGAGTCATGGGACTTGGTTCGCAACAACCCATTTTTCGCCCCCGTGGCTGACGTGTCTGCGCTCGAAGCCTACATGGAGGCCCTGCGCAAGGCAGGCGACTCTTGTGGCGCAAAGTTGCGTGTGTCAGCTTCTAACGTGCCTGTGGGGCTGGGCGAGCCGCTGTTTGACAAGAGGGACGCCGACAGTGCCTACGCCATGATGGGCATCAATGCGGTGAAAGGTGTGGAAATTGGCGCCGGGTTTGCCAGCGTTGCACAGCGCGGCACCTCACATGGAGATTCGTTGTCCCCGCAAGGCTTCAAATCGAACAACGCAGGCGGTGTGCTGGGTGGCATCAGTTCAGGGCAAGACCTGGAGGTGTCGATGGCGATCAAACCCACCAGTTCAATCATCACGCCACGTGAATCCATTGATATAGAGGGGAACTCGACCGAGGTGATCACCAAAGGGCGTCATGACCCCTGCGTCGGCATTCGGGCCACACCCATTGCGGAGGCCATGCTGGCGCTGGTGGTGATGGACCACGCACTGCGTCACCGCGCCCAATGCGGCGATGTGCGGGTCGACCTGAAACCCATTAACGCGTCGGCTTGACGCCTTGCCACCACTTTGGAAGCTTGTATGAAAACCATTTTTGTCCTCAACGGCCCGAACCTCAATTTGCTGGGCACGCGTGAGCCCGCTGTGTATGGCTCGCAAACCCTGGCCGACGTGGAGTTGCTGTGCAACCAAGCTTGTGCCAGTCACGGCTTCAAACTGGAGTTTCGCCAAAGCAACCACGAAGGTCAGTTGGTGGACTGGATTCATGAAGCCGGCCAGTTGCAGGCCAGTGGCGCGCTGGCTGGCGTGGTGCTGAACGCGGGGGCGTATACCCACACATCAGTCGCGTTGCACGACGCCATCAAGGGCACTGGCATCACACTGATTGAGTTGCACATCTCCAACGTGTTTGCCCGCGAGGCATTTCGCCACCACTCCTACATCTCACCCGTTGCCAAGGCCGTGATGTGCGGTTTTGGTGTGAGCGGTTATGCCATGGCCATTGCTGGCTTGGCTGTCATGCAAGCCGGAGTTTGATCATGGCCTTGAGAACGCCTGAGTTGCTGGCCCCGGCCGGGTCCTTGGTCATGTTGGAGACCGCGATGGCTTTTGGTGCCACGGCGATTTACGCCGGGCAACCCCGCTATTCCCTGCGGGTGCGCAACAACGACTTTGGCAATATTGAGGTGTTGAAGCAGGGCATTGACCGGGCGCACGCGCTGGGAAACAAGTTCTTTTTGGTCTCCAACATCTTCCCGCACGACAACAAGATCAAGAGCTATGTGCAGAACATGGCACCCGTCATTGCGCTGCAACCAGACGCACTCATCATGTCGGACCCCGGGCTGATCATGATGGTGCGGGAAACCTGGCCCGAGGTGGAGATTCACCTTTCGGTGCAGGCCAATACCGTTAACTCGGCGGCGGTGAAGTTCTGGAAAAGCGTGGGCGTGAGCCGGGTGATTCTGTCGCGTGAACTCTCGCTGGATCAGGTAGCCCAGATTCGCCAGGAATGCCCGGACACGGAATTGGAGGTGTTTGTGCACGGCGCGCTGTGCATTGCGTACTCCGGGCGTTGCCTACTTTCGGGCTACTTCAATCACCGCGACGCCAATCAGGGCAGTTGCACCAATTCTTGCCGTTGGGACTACAAAACGCAGCCGGGCGTCGTGGATGCCTCGGGAGATATTCTGACCCAGCAAGCGGCCACCGAGCGCGAAGAAGGGCGCGAGCGCGCCGAGGTCTACGTCATGGAAGAAAGCCAACGCCCGGGCAGTTTCATGCCGATCGAAGAGGACGAGCATGGCACCTATGTGATGAACTCCAAAGACCTGCGCGCGATTGAACACGTGAAGCGCCTGGTCGAGATTGGTGTGGACTCGCTCAAGATTGAGGGCCGCACCAAGAGTCCGTATTACGTGGCCCGCACTGCGCAGACTTATCGTCAGGCCATTGATGATGCCGTTGCCGGACGAGACCTTGACCCGGCCTTGCTGGGTCAGTTGGAGGGCCTGGCGAACCGGGGGTACACCTCGGGATTTTTCCAGCGTCACACCCCTGAGGCCACGCAAAATTACTTGCGCGGCTACTCAGAATCGGGGCGCAGCCTTTATGTGGGCGATGTGGTCGCCTATGACGAAGCACGAGGCCTGGCACAGGTCACCGTCAAAAACCGCTTTGCGGTTGGCGACTGGCTGGAGATCATTCACCCCCGCGGCAACCACAATGTTCAGCTGGACCGCATGGAGAGCGAATTGGCCGAGGCCGTGTCGGTCGCACCCGGCAGTGGACACACCGTGTGGTTGCCTTTGCCGGCCAGCGCTGTTGGTGCGTTTGTGGCCCGCTACGTGTCAGATCCCGAGTTTGAAGGCACACCCAACTCGGTCACGGCCTGAGGTGCGGCGCCTGCGCCCATGCCATGGCTGAGTCCGCCACCCCGGTTTTACTGAGTATCCAGGAGGACGAGGTCGAGATTTCGGCCATCCGGGCTCAGGGGGCCGGTGGACAAAATGTCAACAAGGTGTCTAGCGCCATCCATTTGCGCTTTGACATTCCTGCGTCCTCGCTGCCAGATGACGTCAAAGAACGCTTGCTGGCGCTGAACGACACTCGCATCACCAAGACAGGGGTGCTGGTGCTGAAAGCGCAAACGCACCGAACACAAGAGGCCAACCGGCTGGACGCCCTGCAGCGCCTGTCCGACTTGGTCAACTCGGTGGCCAGGCCACCCAAAACCCGGCGTGCGACCAAACCCAGCTATGGGTCCCGGCAAAGAACGCGCGTTGCGAAAAGTCAACGCTCAGCAATCAAGAGTTTGCGCGGTCCGGTGAACGATTAACAGCAGGAAGAGGTCAGCCCCATGCAGTATTTCTCCCAAACATGGTTTGTTTTTCGGGCCGAGGCACAGCTGTTTTTGCGCTATCCCAAGTTGCTGTGGGCGGCGTTGGCGGTGGCCTTGATTCCCGCCCTGTACGCGGTGATTTATCTGTCAAGTGTTTGGGACCCGGCTGCCAAGACGGGTGCTCTGCCCGTGGCTGTGGTGAATTTGGACACCGGCATGGAGTACTGGGAGCAGGACTTCAATGTCGGGCAGGAAGTGGTTGCGAAATTGAAGGCAAGGCACGCGTTTGGGTTTCGGAGCTTTGCCGACGAGGCGCAGGCCCGGCGCAGCGTGCGCGAAGGAACCATGGCCTTTGCGTTGATCATTCCTCCGGACTTCAGTGCCAATGCCATACCCGGTGCTGCGGTCGGTGCTGGAAAGTTGGTGGTCTATACCTCCGAAGGCAATAGCTACCAAAGTGCGGGTTTGGCCCGGCGGTTTGCGCAGGACCTGGGCCATGAGGTCAATGAAAGCCTCAATGAACGTCGCTGGGCCCTGGTGCTGTCTGATGCGGCGGGCTCCCAGCGCAGCATTGACCGCTTGCACGCGGGTGTCGATCACCTTCGAGAGGGGGCCCACGAGTTGACAGGGGGGGCGCAACAAGCCCTTAAAGGGGCGACGGCGGTTGCGCAGGGGAGTAAGCACCTTGATCAATCGGTCGGGCCAATGGCACTGGGCGTCAAAGAGTTGGGCGCGGGCCTGCGAACCATGGATGCGAAGAGGCCCCGTCGTGCCGACCTGAAACAGCTGCAAGACGGTGCACAGGCGCTGGCGGATGGAGAGGGTGATTTGGGCAAAGGACTGGTCGAGCTCAAAGGCGGCGCCATGCGTTTGGCAGAAGGTGTGGCCCAATTCAAAGAGGAGGCCAACAGCAGTTTCTTGGTGTCCAGTGAGGTGAAAGAGCGCGTCGGACAATTGGCGGACGGGATGAACCGCATGGATACGGGTCTGGCCAGTGCCGCTCTTGCGCAGGCACATTTGGCTGAAGGGTCCATTCAACTGAATGCGGGCGTGAACACCTTGATCGACGGAGTGAGAGCGCTGGGCAAGGGAATTCACGCCGCAGCCACCAAAGTGCCGCCTGACAACCAGATCGATGAGTTGAGTCACGGTACCAGTGCGCTGGCCACAGGTGCCGCCTCCGTGGCGCAGGGCGCGCAGAAGCTCAGCGCAGGAGCACAACGGCTGGAAGGCGGACTTAACCTGTTGGCCAGCTCATTGCCCCCGTCACTTAAAAAAATGGATGGCAGTGCACAGGGATTGGCCACCTCGGTTCAACCGCAGGTGGAGGTGGTTGCGGCAGTTGAAAACAATGGCAGTGGATTCGCCCCTAATATTTTGTCGGGCTCACTTTGGTTGGGGGCCAGTCTGGCCGCGTTTCTGATCCAGTTGCGTGGCTTGCCCCTTGACGCACAGCCTTTTGGTCGCACTGCCAAGCTGTCGGGCAAGGTGGTGCTTCCCTTGGGGGTGGTGGCTATGCAGGTGCTGGTCGTCTGCCTGCTGATTCGCTATGGCTTGGAGATTGCCGTCATGCACTGGGGGGCTTTGATTTTGACCCTGGGGCTGGCTGCGGCGACGTTTTTGATGATTATTGTGGCCTTGACGCGAGCTTTGGGCGATGCTGGCAAGGCCTTGGCCTTGGTCTTTTTGGCGGTTCAGTTGTCGTCCTCGGGAGGCGTCCTGCCGGTCGAACTCAGTGGTGGTTTGTTTGCCCAGATCAGTCCCTGGATGCCCATCACCTGGGTGGTCAAAGCCATCCGTGCGGCCATGTTTGGCGCGTTTGATGG
>JBBKVN010000320.1:0-5577 GCA_037968455.1 Rhodoferax sp. | reverse complement strand
TTGATGGCCACAGCAATGGAGCCGCGACTCGACAGGTTGTCGCGCCGCGCCGCCTCCCATTGCGCCCGGTTCTGCCCCTTGGGGGGCGTAAACGCAGGGCCGTAGCTGGCCAGATAGGCGTCCACATCGCGCTTCGTCCACGCCTGACGCCAGCGCTCCACCAAGCTGCGCGCCAGTGCCTCGCGGTCTTCAACCGTTGGGGATGACGGCACCGCCGTCACTGCGGCCTGTGCCTCCTCACCTGGCGCCTGCGCCGTTTGGACTGGCAGAGTGACCACCACTTGCCGTGCGGGCTCTGCGACTTGCCCCTTTGATCGGGTCGCACCCCACCATACCGCGGCGCCGAGCACCAGCAGCCCCACGAGGGCCAGCAACACAGACCGGACGGAAGGAAAGCGGGAGGTCGGCTCGAGCAGTATTGGCTTGACCAGACGAGTCATCTTCTCGCGCTCGTCATCAGACCGGGCCGCCTCAAGCTGGGCTTGGCGCGCCTTCATGGCTTGAGCCTGCTGCTCGCGCCAGATCGCGTTTGGGTCAGTCGATGGTTCGACGTTTGGGTTAGCGCCATCAGGGGCGCGATTCATGGCGGGTTCAATCAATTCGCGGTGTCCAAATGCGTTCGTTTCTGTCATAGCTGTCGTTCCACCCCGGGGCGCCGAGGTAACCTGTTTCAATGATTGCTCTCAAAAATCTACCATTTTGCAGCGCCGGGCAGATCACCCATGGTAGCGCCAGAACGCAGATCCCCACCCTGAATCAGGCAGGGCATGCCCCATTTCCTTAGAATCTCGGTTTCTCTGACCGCCCCTCATGGACCTCAAACCCCTTATTACTTTGCTGGCCATCGTCAACCCGCTGGCCATTGTTCCGTTCTTCATTCACTACACCCAGGACTTCAACCGCGCCCAGCGAAAACACACCATCTGGATGGCCTCGTTCAGCACGTTTGTGGTGATTGCGACCTGCGCCATCATGGGCCTGGACATCTTGAAGTTTTTCGGTATCTCGCTGGCCAGCTTTCAGGTCGGTGGTGGTTTGCTGCTGTTGACAGCGGCCTTGTCCATGCTGAATGCGCAACCAGCTGAGGCCAAAACCAACGAGGAAGAGCTCAACATTGCCGCCGCCCGCGCCAGCATTGCAGTGGTGCCCCTGACCATTCCCCTGCTCACCGGCCCGGCCAGCATGTCCACGGTGGTGATTTACGCCGCCAAAGCGACGAACTTTTGGCAACTGGCGACTTTGGTGGGCTATGGCGTCGTGATTGCGCTGGCCACCTTTGTCTGCTTTTCACTTGCAAACCCCATTGCGCGCTTCTTGGGGAAAACCGGCATCAATGTCATGACACGTTTGATGGGGCTGATTTTGGCGGCCCTCGCGGTTGAGGTCATGTCTGACGGGCTGATCAAGCTGTTTCCCATTCTGGGCAAATAAGCGCGTGCGCTTCGCCGCTACTGAATGCCCACCTGGCGTTGCGCCGCTCGAATGTAGGCCGTGATATGCGCAACCTGATCCGCCGTCAGCCCGGTCACGGCTTTCATGTCGCCAAATCGCCAGTGGTGCGCCCTTGTTCCATTTTTGACGGCCATTTGAAAGGCTGCGTCGCCATGATGCGAGGGCTCATACACCTTGTGCAGAAACGGCGGGCCTTTGTCCGATCCCTGCAGGGTCACACCGTGGCAACTGGCGCAGTTTTGCGCGTACAACGGTTTGCCTACGCTGGGGTTGGGCATCAAACCGGCACTAGGGGTTGGCAAGGGGTGGTCTTGGGCCTGCAGCGGCATGGCGCTCAAGAGGAGCAGTGCACAGGCAACGCCCTGGACTTTGGAAATGGATTTGAGTGGCATGGCGGGTCGTCTCCTGTGTTGGCTTGACTGGCACAGGTTACCCGATAGCAGGCGCGAACAGCGCGCATGGAGGGCGAGAACGCCGCACATTTCGTGCTGGCTGCGCGATATTTGAGCGAGATCAATTTTGAGCGTTTCGAGCGTCTTCGTACACAATCGAAACAATATGGACCTGCTGAACTTGCCATGCCTCTGAAACAACTGCTGTGGAGCCTCATCGCGACGGCGACGCTATTGGGCAGCGTCCATGCCCAACAGCATTTGCGCATTGGCACCGGAGGGACGACCGGCACCTACTATCCCGTGGGCGGGTTGGTGGCCCAACTGGTGAGCCAGCCCGGCAAGATTCTGGTCACGGCGCAGGCCAGCAATGGCTCGCTGGGCAATGTGATCGGGGTGGCCAACGGGTCATTGGAGTCGGGTTTCAGCCAAGCCGACGTTGCCAGTTGGGCCTACACCGGCACGGGCATTTTTACCGACAAGCCCCGACTCTCGGGCTTGCGTCTGATTGCCAACCTGTACCCGGAAAACATTCATATCGTCGTTAAAAAAGGCACGGGCATCAAGACCGTGGCGGACCTGAAAGGCAAACGTGTGGCGCTGGACGAGGCAGGCTCTGGCACCTTGATCAGCGCCAAACAGGTGCTCAGTGCCTATGGCCTCAAAGAGTCCGATATTCAAGCCGAATACATCAAACCCGGTCTGGCAAGTGAGCGCCTGAGAACCGGCGCACTCGACGCTTTCTTTCTAACGGCGGGCGCACCTGCCCAAGCGATCACTGATTTGGCCAACAGTGGTTTTGCGTTGGAACTGCTGGCGATTGATGGCCCTGCTGCCACGCACTTGCGCGCCTTGAGCCCTTTCTTGCAGACCGACACGATTGCGGCAAACACCTACTCGGGCGCCGCAGCCGTTCAGACGCTGGCGGTAGGCGCACAGTGGGTGACCAGCGACAAAGTGAGCGCTGAACTGATCTACGAGGTGACCCAGTCCCTTTTCAATCCAGCCACCCAAAGAGCACTGGCGGGCGGACATGCCAAAGGCCGGCTGATCACTCTGGACCGGGCGATGCAAGGGGCGGGTATTCCGCTGCACCCAGGTGCTGAGCGCTATTACCGAGAGGCCGGGGTTCTGAAATAGCATGAAAAGGACACTGCAATTTGGCCCCAAGCACATGGCAGCTGCTGCCTGCCTGGCGCTGGCCTTGCTCACTTTCTATGGCTTGGCGCGGGAGCGGGCCCGTGCCTTGAACGTGGCGGAGGCGCAGACCCAGAACCTGGCCCGCGTGCTGGAGGAGCACACCCGCCAGACTTTGCTGCGGGTGCATGGCCGCCTGGTGCAGGTTGACAGTCTTCTGGCCAGCGTGCAGCAAGCTGGGTCCGCGCCCGGCGGGCCACTCTCACAGAATCAATTGCTGGCCTTGATCCCCTCGGACCGTTTGCTGGGGGCCATTGAAGTCAGCAATGCAAGCGGCGAATTGGTGTGGTCAAGCCGAAGCGAGCTAAAAAAACCGCTGCCCAGCATCGCCGACCGGGCGTACTTTCAGCGCCATGTTCGCGGCGCGGATCGGGAGCTGGTATTTGGTGACCTTGAACAAGAGACACCGGACGGCCCCTGGGTTATGCCAGTCAGCCGGCGCATCACCACGCCAGACGGTCAATTCGACGGCGTGATCGTGGCCTCGGTTCTGCCGTCCTACTTCCAGGCCTTCTACGACTCGATCGACCAGGGAAAAAACGGCTTTGTGACCCTTTTCCTTTCTTCCGGCGCGGCCGTTGTCACCTCTCCGCGCAACGAGTCCGTCATCAAGCGCAATTGGGCGCAGTCGCCGCTGTTTCGACAGGCGCTGCCCAACTGGCCCACGGGCACCGAACGCCAGGCGGGCGACACCGAGAGCGACGAACGCCTCTACAGCTATCGCGTGCTCAACGACTACCCGGTGGTGGTCACCTATGGCTTGTCAATGCCAGCAGTTCTTGGCAACTGGCACGAATCGGTGCTGCTTAACAGCGTGCTCCTGCTCGCGGCCATGCTGACTCTGATTGGCGTTGCCGTACGCTGGACGAAACAGGACCGGTTGCGCCGGGCCGCTGAGCAGACCTCGCAGCGCAGCGAATCGCGTCTGCGGGCCATCTTCGAGACGGGCCCAGAATGCATCAAGATCATCGACGACAAAGGAAACTTGGTTGAACTGAATCCCGCCGGGCTGGCCATGCTGGGCGCGGATTCGCTGGACGAGTTGGTGGGTAAGCCCGTGTTGAGCTTGATTGCACCTGAATACCGGCAGGCCTTCGCTGACATGCACCAGCAGGTGCTGGCCGGGCAAACCGTGCAACTGGAGTATGAGCTGCTGGGGCTCAAGGGACAACGCCGCTGGATGGCAACCCATGCCACGCCACTGCGCGACCAGGGCCAAGTGGCTCAATTGGCGGTGACCCATGACATCACCGATCGCAAGCAAGCCGAGTTAGACCTTCGCATCGCGGCCGCCGCCTTTGAGGCACAGGAAGGCATTTGTATTTTCAACGAAGAGCAGGTCATTCTTCGAGTGAACCTGGCGTTCACAGAGATGTCTGGTTTTTCTGCCGACGAGGCGGTCGGCCAGACCCTGAAGCTGCTGGACGCTGGCCACCATGACCCCTCGTTTTTCAGGTCCTTGTGGCGCACGGTGGCTCGCACCGGGGCTTGGCGCGGTGAAGTTCAAAGCCGGCGAAAAAACGGCGAGGTGTTCCCCCAAGGGCTCACCGTGACTGCTGTTAAAGACGATGCGGGAGAAGCCACCCATTACGTGGCCACCTTTGTGGACATTTCCCAGCGCCGCGCGTCAGAGGACAAAATCCAGCGACTGGCCTTTTTTGATGCCTTGACCGGCCTGCCCAACCGGCGTCTGCTGGTGGACCGCATGAGCATGGCCATGGTCACCGGCGCCCGCCACAAGCGCAAGAGCGCCTTGCTGTTTGTGGATCTGGACAACTTCAAGACCATCAACGACACGCGCGGCCACCACCTGGGCGACCTCCTGCTGGAGCGGATTGCAAAACTCCTGAGCAGTTGTGTGCGTGCGGGCGACACGGTCGCCCGGCTGGGCGGCGACGAATTTGTAGTGATGCTGGAATACCTTGACGAGGACGACGCACAAGCAGCGAGCCAGGCCGAAGTTGTGGGCGACAAAATCATCGCTGCACTGAGCGCACCCCATCAACTCGGCACCCACGAATGCCATTGCACCGCCAGTATCGGCAACACGCTGTTTGGAGGCATCCGGCGCGAAAATGGCGAGGAACCCCTCAAGCGCGCCGACCTGGCCATGTACCAGGCCAAAGTGGCTGGTCGAAACACCTTGCGCTTCTTTGACGCGCAGATGCAGGCCGTGGTAGACGCCAGGGCGGCCCTGGAGGTGCGCTTGCGTGAAGCCGTTCGTACCGAGCAATTTGTACTGCACTACCAGGCGCAAGTGGGCGCTAACGGCGCATTGACGGGTGTAGAGGCACTGGTGCGCTGGCAACCGGGCAGTGGCACCATGGTCTCGCCCGCTGACTTCATTCCCCTGGCCGAAGAAACCGGTCTGATTTTTGTGCTGGGCCACTGGGTGCTGGAGACGGCCTGCCAGCAATTGGCGCAGTGGGCCAGCCGGCCCGACCGGGCCCATCTCACCATCGCCGTCAACGTGAGCGCCCGCCAGTTTCACCAGCCCGACTTTGCCGAGCAGGTGATGCGGGTGGTGGCGAAAACC
>JBBKVN010000319.1:0-2967 GCA_037968455.1 Rhodoferax sp. | reverse complement strand
AGCCTCTAAACTCTGCCCCACTGCCTTCTATCCTCTCAGGACGCCTCCATGCTTGCCAGCCTGCTCCGCCGAATCATCGTTTTTCAATGCTTCATGGGCGGCTTGCTGGGCTGGTGGGTCACCCGGAAATTTGAGATTTCTGCCGTCTGGGCGGTTGTGGGGGCGGTGATGCTTCCGGTGGTGGTGATCAAGCTAACGGTGTTGATTGCCGCCGTGCGCGCCTATGCGCCGGGGACCAATTTGCTGCTGTGGTGGCGCGCCATTATTGGCGAAAACTGGTCCACGCTTCGTTTGGCCTTGCTGGAGATGCCGTGGACGTTTCGCGCACCTACCGTGTTGCCCGCGACGGGGACTGCGCGGCTAGTCCCCGTGGTATTGGTCCATGGCTATGTGTGCAACCACCGCATTTTTGACCGCTTGACCGTCGACCTGCGGCGCGCCGGTCACCCGGTGTTGGCGGTGGACCTTGAGCCCTTGTTTACCAGTATTGATGACTACGCGCCCTTGTTGGAACAGGCTGTGGAGCGTTTGTGCAAAGAGACCGGTGCCACGCAAGTGGCAATGCTTGGCCACAGCATGGGCGGATTGGTCATTCGCGCCTGGATGCGCGCCCATGGCACGGCCCGCGTGGCACGCGTCATTACGTTGGGTACACCGCACGCGGGCACCCGGGCGGACCCCTACCCCTTCACCCCCAATAGCTTGCAAATGGTGTGGCGCAGCCAATGGTTGCAAACGCTGGCCAACAGCGAGACCCAGGCGACCCGTGACCTGGTAAAAATGGCGTTGAGCCCCCAGGACGCCATTGTTTTCCCTCAGCGCGAGCAAGTCTTGCAAGGTGTCTCGGTCGAGGTCTTTGAGGGGCTGGGTCACATTGAACTGTGCTTTAACGCCGCCGTGAGGGATTGGGTCGTGCAGCAGCTGAAACTGCCTGCTTGATCAGTGGGGTCTTGCTCCCAGGAAACCTGGTGCCTGGGCCTGTCGGCGTATCCGAGGTATCTTCAAACAATTTGACCCTTTCACACCAGTTCCCATCGTGGCCTGCGGTAAGCTCAGGCGAAAGCAAACGTTCATAGAAACCGGGGAATCACCTTGAGTGAAAGCAATACTGACAATGACCAGCACTTCACCCAGGCTGTAGCCAAATTGGGCGAAACGCAGGCCGTTGTGGCCCACTGCGCCATCTTCAATGACAGTGGCGTCAAAATCGTCGACAAGGGCGCAGCAATCAACCAGGCGCTGTACAAGCGGCTGACTCAGCACAAGCTGACGACGCCCATCGAAAACTGCGTGGCCAGCGCCAATGGCTTGACCGGTGACTCGCTCCGGGAAGACGCCAGGAGTATTCTTGACAATGTTCCGCTGTTTGGCCGCATGGCGCCAGACAACAAAACCCGCGACTTGTTTCTGGATGCACTGCAGACCATGCCACTGCCAGCACCCATGGCCTTGCAATTGACCATTGCGCGGGACCTTCATCCCTCCACTTACCAGCATCTGCTGCGCACGGCAATCACTGCTGGCTGGTTGAGTAAAACTCCGGTTTTATCCCGTTTCGACGTCAACGCAGCGGTAATGGCCGGTATGCTGCATGACATCGGCATGTTGCATGTCGACCCGCGTTTGATGCAGCCCAATAAGATCCTGAATCGCGACCAGCGCCGGCAACTCTATGCCCACCCCTTGGTGTCAACGGCGCTGATCGAGCGCCACCACCAATACCCCAAAGAAGTCGTGCGGGCGGTCAGGGAACACCATGAATACCTGGACGGCTCAGGTTATCCACGCAATTTGACCGGCGACGCAATTGGCCCATTGGCGCGAATTTTGGGCATTGCCCAGGTAGTTGCGGCCATGTTTGCCAACAACCTGCCGGGCGCCGAGTTGCGACTATCCGTATTGCTACGCATGAACACCCACCGCTTTGATGCGACGCTGGCGATGCAAGTGATTGGGTTGTTGCGACCCAAAGATGACATGCCGCTGATGGAGGTTGAACGCGCCGAACAGCCGTTGCAACTTTTGCGTCAGATCAACTCATTGATGGACCAGTGGCCAGCAGATTTGGCGCAGCAGGCAGGTTTATCGACAGCCCGTTTGGAGCAACTGCAGAAGCTTGAGGCTCAGCTCAAGGAAGTCCGTCGTGCGCTGGCGAAAGTGGGTGCCGCGCCCGATCAATTGGCCCAACTGGGCGAGACGCTGGACGATGACATATTGATCGAAATTGCGCTCATCACCAGGGAGGCTGCTTGGCAATTACGCACTTTGGCCAGACAAACCCGAAGTCGATGGCAGTTGGGAGAGAACGAGGAATACCCCGAGCCCTTGAGCGTATGGATTGGCAATGTGCAAGCGATGGTTCGACCTGTATTTGGTCAATCCGATACGGAAACCACGGTCGCAGATGGCGTGGATGCCATTACTGCACAGGCGGCGTAAATGATGCGTCCCCCCCCACCGGCCGATGCAGAGGCTGAGTCCTGCCAGCCTGAGAATTTACGAGATCTCTTTTGGTCATTCACTCGACTGGCACTGCAAGGCTTTGGCGGTGTGGTGGCCATTGTTCAGCGTGAATTGGTCGAAGAAAAGAAATGGATGACGCGGGACCAGTTTCTGGAGGACTGGTCAGTGGCCCAGATACTGCCTGGCGCCAATGTGGTGAATTTGTCGCTGATGATTGGTGATCGCTACTTTGGCATGCGAGGTGCGCTGGTTGCGCTGGCGGGCATGCTGGCTTTCCCGATGCTGGTGGTCTTGCTGGTGGCGCTGGCTTTCGCTGGTGTGGCGGACTCGCCCCATGTTCAAGGGGCGCTGCGCGGCTTGGGCGCTGTGGCTGCGGGCCTGATTGCGGCAACGGGGCTGAAACTGGCGGCGGCGCTGGGTAAAAACGTGATGGGTTCGCCGGTGTGTTGGTTCTTGGTGGTGGTCACCGTCGTGGCGATTGCCGTATTTCGGGTTCCATTGATT
>JBBKVN010000318.1:0-5502 GCA_037968455.1 Rhodoferax sp. | reverse complement strand
TCATCGCCCGTTTTGGCAGCCCGCTTGCCCGCCAACGTGTTGATGAGTGTGGATTTCCCCACATTGGGAATCCCGCAAATCAGCACCCGCATGGGCTTCACCATGCCGCCCCGGTTGGGCGCCAGTGCGAAGCACGCGGATGCCAACGCCTTGGCAGGCGCCGCCATGCTGGCGTCCAGGCCAATGGCTTTGGTGTCGGGCAGTTGGTTGTAGTGGGCCAACCACTGCTCTGTGCGAACCGGGTCCGCCAAATCTTGCTTGTTGAGCACCTTGAGCGCGGGCTTGCCCGCCGTTAACTCCGCCAGCATCGGGTTCGCGCTAGAGCCGGGCAGGCGCGCGTCGAGGAGTTCGATCACCACATCAATGTTCTTGATGCGATCGCCGATGGCCTTTTTGGTCAAATGCATATGACCAGGAAACCATTGAATAGCCATTTTGTGTCCTTATCAAGGCAAACCGAGGTGCGCCACTGCACCAGCGATGCCGATGTCGCATTGTCCCTTGCCTGAGGGACGATCAGCACACCCGTTCACATCCACTCCTTGAAGCGAATGCGAAACGCGCCGAAGTTAGCGTGTTTTCGCCTCTATGGCCGCTTTCAGCCGCGGCAGCATGGCTTGCATGGCCACTCGGCCAGCCACGATGGAACGCCTGCGGGCGCCAAAGTCGGAACTGCCCACGCCAGCCAGCGAGGGCCGCACCACAACGTCAGCGTCCTTCAGTTCAAAGTCATTGATGCTTTTACCCATGATGGCAAAGGTCTGCATCAGTATTTGCAAGGTATCCCCCGCAGGGTTTCCCTCAGGCGCACTGGAAATGTCCACGGCAATGACCAATTCAGCCCCCATTTGCTGCGCGTACCTCACTGGCACGGGAGACACCAGTCCGCCATCGACGTATTCACGCCCCGATATCTTGACCGGCTGGAATAACGCTGGCACGGCGCTTGACGCTCGAACCGCCGTGGCGGTGTCGCCCCGGCGAAACAACACACCCAGTCCACTGTTCAAATCAGTGGCCACGATGCCCAGAGGCAACGTCATGGCTTCAATGGGTCGCCCCTCGACCTGCGCGCTGACATACCGCGCCAACGCAGCGCCCCGCAACATGCCCCGGCTGAAGATAGGCAGCGTCCAGTCGGCAAAAGTGGCCTCTTCCATGGTTTCTGCGATCTGCTGAAGTTCAGCGCCCTTTTTGCCATCCGCATACAAAGCAGCCACCAGGCTCCCCGCAGAGGTGCCTACAACCAGCGACGGTTGAATGCCCGCCTCTTCCAGCACTTGAATCACTCCCACATGGGCAAAGCCCCGCGCGGCGCCGCCGCCCAAAGCGAGCCCAATTCGCGGCGCTTTTTTGACCACCGCCTGAGGCGGTACCGGAGTGACCACAGGCGTGGTTGGGGCAGGTACTGTCGCGCAGCCCCAAAGAGTTGCCACCCAAAGGCCCACCACGACAGGTCGCCCAATTGCTCGAAGAAATTTCATTTAATGATAATGATTCGCGTTTGTGTTAGCATCAGATTTTATCTTAAAGCACCCTCAAGCCATGATGATCAAACACATTCCTGCGGCCTGCGCTATTCTGTTCACCTGCGTCAGCGGCTTCGCTCAAGAGCCGACGCTGAACATTTACTCAGCCCGCCACTACCCCACAGATGAGGCCCTTTACACCAATTTCACTACCGCCACCGGCATCAAAATCAACCGTGTTGACGCTGATGACGCTGGCATCTTGGCGCGCCTGAAAGCTGAAGGGACATCATCCCCGGCCGATGTGATCTTGTTGGTGGATGCGTCCCGTTTGTGGCGCGGTGAGGTCGAGGGACTATTCCAGCCCGTCAAATCCAAAGTTCTGGACGCGGCAATCCCTGCCCAATACCGTGCCAAGGCCACCAGCGATGGCGGCACGCCCTGGTTTGGCTTCTCCACCCGTGCTCGCGTGATCGTCTACAACAAGGTCAAAGTTCAAAAGGACGATGTCGACACCTACGAAGAGTTGGCTGACCCCAAAAACAAGGGCAAGCTCTGTATCCGTTCAGGCTCCCACCCTTACAACCTGTCATTGTTTGGAGCTGTCACCGAGCACCTTGGTGAGAAAAATGCCGAGGACTGGCTCAAAGGCATGGTGGACAACATGGCCCGCAGCCCCAAGGGCGGCGACACAGACCAGATCAAAGGCGTGGCCTCTGGCGAGTGCGGCATTGCGGTAACCAACTCCTACTACCTCGCCCGCTTGATGCGCTCAGACAAGCCAGAGGACAAAGCGGTCGTGGATCGCATTGGTGTGGTCTTCCCAAATCAATCCAGCTGGGGCACCCACGTGAACATTGCGGGTGGTGCGGTGGCCAAAAATGCCAAGAACCCCGCCAATGCCGTCAAATTCCTAGAGTACTTGGCCAGCGCGCCAGCGCAAGACCATTTTGCCAATGGCAATAACGAATGGCCGGTGGCCAAGGGCGTCAATATCAACAACGCCGCTCTGCAAGCCATGACAGGGGGATCCTTCAAGAGCGAGACCATCCCAATCAGCGTGGTTGGCATGAATCAGGTCAAAGTTCAGCAAATGTTGGACCGCGTCGGTTTCAAGTAAGGTACGGCTGTTCAACGGTTATCCTTGGGCGCTTTTCCCGGCCGGGGAAAACGCCCAACAAGGATAACCATGAAACTATTGACCATTGCCGCGACGCTTTTCATCACCCTAGGCGCCGGCGTCCTTATTGGAGGCCAACTGGGACTCTTGAGCGGCAAGATGCCAGAAAACCTCGGCGTCACTGCTGGAAAATTCCAACCCCCTTCTCTTACCCCCAACAGCGTCAGCAGTCAGGCAGTCCTGTATCCGGAGCGCCCGCAAAAGGACTACGCCTCAATTTCGCCTTTGACCTATTCGGGTGATGGGAGTACTGCCATGAGCAAGTTGGCCCTGATTTTGAAGAGCAAAAAGGGGACTGTGCTGATTACCACTCAACCCGACTACCTGTATGCACAAAGCACCACGGCGGTACTCAAGTTCACAGATGATGTGGAGTTTTGGCTGGACAGCCAGAATTCGGTAATTCAGGTTCGCTCTGCGAGCCGCTTGGGTCGCAAAGACTTTGGGGTGAACCGAGCCCGGATTGAAGCAATCCGGGCTCAATTCTCTTCTTAGCCTGCTGTCGCCTCGCGGGCTTCGGGCTTGGACCTGCCCTCTTTCTTGGGCAAAGGCTGGATGTCCAGCAAGACTTCGGTCTTGCTTTCATCCTTGTCATCAAGATCAACGGTCAAACGTCCGCCATCGGTCAAGCGGCCAAACAGCAACTCGTCTGCCAGGGCACGACGAATCGTGTCCTGAATCAGCCGTTGCATAGGCCGTGCGCCCATCAGCGGGTCAAAACCCTTCTTGGCCAAATGCTTGCGCAACTTGTCCGTAAAGGTGACTTCCACCTTTTTGTCTGCCAGTTGAGCTTCCAATTGCAACAGGAACTTGTCCACCACGCGCAGGATAACGGTTTCATCCAAGGCCTTGAAACTCACCACCGCGTCCAGCCGATTGCGGAACTCAGGCGTAAACAGGCGCTTGATGTCTGCCATCTCATCACCCGATTCCCGTGGGTTCGTGAAGCCAATGGTCGACTTGTTCATGGTCTCGGCACCCGCATTGGTGGTCATAATGATGATCACGTTGCGGAAATCTGCCTTGCGCCCGTTGTTGTCCGTCAGGGTGCCGTGGTCCATGACCTGTAGCAGTACGTTGAAGATGGCAGGGTGCGCTTTCTCGATCTCGTCGAGCAGCAACACACAATGCGGCTTCTTGGTTACGGCCTCCGTCAGTAAACCACCTTGGTCAAAGCCCACATAGCCAGGAGGCGCGCCAATCAGGCGGCTCACAGCATGCTGCTCCATGTACTCGCTCATGTCAAAGCGAATCAGGTCAATGCCCATGATGTAAGCCAACTGCTTTGCCGCTTCGGTTTTACCCACACCGGTGGGGCCGCTGAACAGGAAAGAACCAATGGGTTTGTCGCCTTTGCCCAGACCCGAGCGAGCCATCTTCACAGCTGAACTCAGCATGTCCAAGGCCTTATCCTGCCCGAAAACGACATTGCGCAGATCGCGCTCAAGCGTTCTCAGCTTGCCCCGGTCATCGTTGGAGACGTTGGCTGGCGGAATACGCGCAATTTTGGCGACAATTTCCTCGACCTCTGCCTTGCCAATAATCTTCTTGCGCTTGGAAGGCGCCAGAATCCGTTGTGCTGCGCCGGCTTCATCAATCACGTCAATCGCCTTGTCTGGCAAATGACGGTCGTTGATGTATTTGGCGCTCAATTCAGCAGCGGCCTGCAAGGCAGCCACTGCGTACTTGACGTTGTGGTGCTCTTCAAAGCGGGACTTCAACCCTTTCAGAATATCCACCGTCTGGTCAATGGTGGGCTCGACCACATCGACTTTCTGGAACCGGCGAGACAACGCGGCGTCCTTCTCGAAAATACCACGGTATTCGGTGAAGGTCGTCGCGCCAATGCACTTGAGTTGACCCGAGCTCAAACCGGGCTTCAGTAAGTTGGACGCGTCCAAAGTGCCGCCAGAGGCTGCACCGGCGCCAATCAGGGTGTGAATTTCGTCAATGAACAGCACCGCATGTGGCTTTTCCTTGAGTGACTTGAGAACGCCTTTCAAACGCTGCTCGAAATCACCGCGGTACTTGGTTCCGGCCAGCAAGGCGCCCATGTCCAGCGAATAAACAATGGCTTCCGCCAAAATCTCGGGAACATCTTTTTGCGTGATGCGCCATGCCAAACCTTCAGCAATAGCGGTCTTTCCGACGCCCGCCTCACCCACCAGAAGTGGGTTATTTTTGCGACGACGGCAAAGAATCTGGATAACGCGCTCAACTTCGTACTCGCGACCGATCAGCGGATCGATCTTGCCGTCCTTGGCCAACTGGTTGAGGTTGACCGTGTATTGCTCCAGTGGTGACGACTTTTCGTTCTTCTCAGACGCGCCCTCCTCTCCCTCAGCCTGGCTTTCGCCGGCTTTTGATGGCTCTGGGGGATCGCTCTTTTTGATGCCGTGCGCAATGAAATTCACCACATCCAGACGGGTAACGCCTTGCTGGTGCAGGTAATACACGGCGTGGGAATCTTTCTCGCCGAAGATGGCGACCAACACATTGGCGCCAGTCACTTCTTTTTTGCCACTGCCGGTGGATTGCACATGCATGATGGCGCGTTGAATCACGCGTTGGAAACCCAGGGTCGGCTGAGTGTCAACATCATCAGAGCCCGCCACTTGGGGCGTGTTGTCCTTGATGAAGTTGGTCAGAGATTTGCGCAGGTCATCGATGTTGGCTGAACACGCCCGAAGCACCTCGGCGGCACTAGGGTTGTCCAGCAGTGCCAGCAGCAGGTGCTCCACCGTGATGAATTCGTGACGCTGTTGACGGGCTTCAACAAACGCCATATGAAGGCTGACTTCCAATTCTTGGGCAATCATGTTTTTCCTTTAATAGCTTTGTTTCGATCTAACT
>JBBKVN010000317.1:0-16149 GCA_037968455.1 Rhodoferax sp. | reverse complement strand
CGTCGAGTTCTGCTTCTTCATCGGCCTGCTGTAATCCGCAAGCTTCTGAAGGGCGCTGGCGAGAGCATCCGGGTGCCGCGTTGTGAACGCTCCCGTGGCATCCGCCAGGTATTCACGCTGGCGGGACACCGCCGCTTTCAGCACCCGCCCGGCGACCCAGCCCGCAAATCCCGCCACCATGATGGCCGAGCCAAACAGCACCCCCAGGCCACCGCGCTCACGCACCGTGTCGCCAAAGTTATAGACCAATTCCAGCCCGTAGACCATGCCGGCGAGCTGCATTTTCAAACGGGTGTCACCTTCACGCAAGTGGCTCAGCTCATGGGCCACCATGCCTTGTAATTCTTCGCGGTTCAGCAGATCAAGCGCGCCCTGGGTGACGGCAATCACCGCGTCGGACTCGTCCCAACCCGCCGCAAAGGCATTGATGGCGTCGGTACGCGTCACCACCATGGGGGCCGGGCGGGCCACGGTGCCGGCAATGCACAGTTCATCCAGCACATTGCAAAACCGTTGCTCGGAAAACGACACCGAGGGCCGCGCCTCGCGGGCGCCAATGCGCTTGGCCAGTTTGACACCACCGGCGCGCAGTTGTGAGGTTTCCACCCACCAACCGCCCAACACCAGTAACAAGGTCACGCCCACGTTCACGGCCAGAAAACCAAAGGGGAACCCGGGCGTCCAGTGCAGCGCCCAGGTCAAGAAGGCCGCCATCAACCACCAGGCCACTACCAGCGCACCGTGCACGGCCACCACCAGCAGCAGCACCGCCATCGAGAACGCCAGCAGCAAGCGCCGCGTCTCACTGCGGGCGGCGTCCTGATGGTCGAAAAAGCGCATACGGGGTGGCTAAGTTTTAGCTGGGCCAGTCTTAAAAACTCACTTTGGGTGCGGCGCGCTCTTCGTCATTGCGGGTGGCCTCCAGCACGGCCGCAGGTGCAAAACCAGTCAACCGAGCCACGATCAAATCAGGGAAGGCCTGCACCGCGTTGTTGAAATCCAGCACCTGGTCATTGAAGGCTTGGCGCGCAAAGCCGAGGCGGTTTTCGGTGCTGGTGAGTTCTTCGGAAAGCGACTGCATGGTGGCGTCGGCTTTCAAGTCAGGGTAGTTTTCAGCCACCATCATCAAGCGCCCCAGACTGCCGCCCAGTACGCCTTCGGCCACGGACAACGCGCCAATGTTGGCCGCGTCGCCGGGTTTCGCGCGCGCTGAGGCGGCGGCAGACTGAGCCTGACCGCGCGCCTGAATCACGGCTTCCAGCGTGGCGGACTCATGCTTTAAGTAAGCCCGCGCCACCTCCACCAAGTTGGGCACCAGGTCGTAACGTCGTTTGAGCTGCACATCAATCTGTCCGAACGCGTTGGCAATGCGGTTGCGCAACGCCACCAGCCGGTTGTAAATGGCCACGCACCAAATAACGACGACGGCCAGCAGCACCAGGAATCCGATCATGAACATGTGTCACCCCTCTGTATGTGAGATGAGAATCATAGTCCGGGCTTGACCGCTGGCGACCTGTGCTCAGCCAAACAAGCGCTTCACGTCCACCGTGGCCCGGCGGCCCACGCCGTCCCAGTGGGTGTTTAACCACTGCGTGCCGCGCTCATGCCCTTGGTTGTGCAGCAACTGCAAGAACGGCGCGTAGGCGATCAACTTGGTTTCTGAGCGCTGCAGGCTTTCGACCTGGTTGGAGTCGATCATGTGAAAGCGCATGGCCAGCAAGCGCCGCTCGAGGCTGCCGCGGTTCCACCAGCTTGAGCCCGAATAATCGGCGGCGCGGGCAAACATGCGCATCTCGCGCATGAAGTTGGCGCTGAAGGAGAGTTCTCCAATGCGGGTTTCAATGTCTTCCATGCTGCTGGGCGTGCTGGGGTGCTCCAGCGGGTTGAGCAACACCAGCAGCACGTCGCGCGAGTCGCACTCATAAAACAGCGGAAACACCGCCGGGTTGGCCGAGTAACCGCCGTCCCAATAGGCCTCGCCGTCAATTTCCACCGCGTGGTGAATGCGGGGCAGGCAGGCCGAGGCCAGCAAGACTTCCACCGTCAGCTCTGACTCGCGAAACAGGCGCAGCTTGCCGGTGTTGGCCTGGGTGGTGCCCACAAACAGCTTGAACGGGCTGTGGGCACGCAGGCCCGCAAAGTCCACCTGCCGCAGGAGCAGGTCACGCAAGGGGTTGAGTTCCAGCGGGTTGAGTTGCGAGGGCGAAAAATACCCGGCCCAATTCGCCATCAACTTGCTGGCTGGTGACAGGCTGATGGTGTGGCCCTCACCTTGGGTCATCAAGCCCCAGGGCATTTGCTGGCCCACCTCGGCCCAGAATCGCGCCAGGCCCGCCCGGGCGCCCGCTGCGCCGCCCTTCATCCATCCGTCGGCAAAAACCACGGCATTCATGGCACCCGCGCTGCTGCCACTCAGGCCTTCAACGGAGAGATCAGGCTGATCCAGCAAGGCATCCAGCACGCCCCAGGTGAAGGCGCCGTGTGCCCCACCGCCCTGCAAGGCGAGGTTGAGGCGGCGCAGTGGCGCACGTCGCAAGCGCCTGAACACGTTGGAAAGGGTGGGGGTTGGAGAGAGTGCTTGGCCGGCACGCAAAGAACTGTCGGTCATATGAACTCCTTTTCGGCGCAGAAGACGCCCGATGGGTTCAGTTCAGTATAGGGTTATCCCTTGGGGATAGTGTCAAAAAAGGTTGCAACGCAGCATTTTCCAGCAAAATACTATTCATTTGATAGCTACTTCCGCTTACTACACGGGCGCCAGAGGCCAAAACCACTTATAAATTTCAAACTCAGCTGGATTGTCCGCCACGCCGCTGTTCACGCAACATGAACAAGTACAGGCCTTCCACCTTTTCCCGCGCCCAAGGCGTTTTGCGCAAAAATTTCAGACTGGATTTCACGCTGGGGTCCAGCACAAAGCAGCGCACGGGAATGCGCTGGCCCAACTCGTCCCAGCCGTAAAAGTCGGCCAATGCCGTGACGATGGCCTCCAGCGTGAGGCCGTGCAGCGGGTTGTGCGCCTGAGTAGGCGGTTTAGAAGGGGGTGCGGGGGGAGTTTCAGACGATTCCATGGGGTGATTTTCGCAGTTTGTGAGGGCGGGTTTACGGTTGGCGCAAGCGCAAGTGGCTCGACCACTGCTCGGTGCCCTGCTCCACCACGGCGTTCAGCCGGGTCAGCAAATCGGCCAAGCTGTCAAATCCCTGCTCCTGCAAGTCCAGCGTAGCGTCCATGCGCTTGACCATTTGCCACACCGCCGCACGCGCCACCCATGGCTCGCCCGAGTTGCGGGCCAGCAGCCGAATGGCCCGGGGCACAAGGGCCGCTGCCGAGTGATCGGGCTCTGTGGGCGTTGCCGTGGTGTCTACCAGACGGTCGTAATAAATGAATTCATCGCAGCTTTTGGCCCAATGGCGGTTGGTCGATTTGCGGTCACCAATGCCAATGAGGCGCCGCCCTGCGGCCTTGATTTTTTGCGCCACCGGCATAAAGTCGCTGTCGCCGCCCACCACCAAGACGGTGCCAATGTGCTCAAAACGTTCAATGTCTTGTACCGCGTCCAGACAGAGCCGAATGTCGGCCCCGTTCTTGGCCGCGGCGCCCGGAGGAAACAGTTGCACCAACTCCACCGCGCTTTGCAGCAGCGCATCGCGGTAGCGACCAAAGAACTGCCAGTTGCAATAGGCCCGGTTGATGGCCACTGGACCCAAAGACAAGGCCAACTCCACGACGGCGGCCACGTCAATCAACGGCTCCTGCAGCTTGAAGCGGCCATCAGGCTTGCCATAACTGCCCTCCCCCAGACGGGCTTCGGACAAACTGGCGTGCAGATTCTCAAAATCCCAGTAGAGGGCGACTGAAGACGATTGGGGTGGGTGGCGTGAATTCACTGTGGGCTCCTGCGCCGTCACGCAGGACCCTTGTCTTGCGGCGCTGGCGCTCCATGCTGTAATTGTTGCACTCAAACCCACACGCCTGCGCCCTGATTTCATGTTGACCCAGCATCCCGTCCCGACAAGCCGAGTTCTGCCAAGGAGCATTCGATGAGCTTGTGGGCACTTTCCACCAACCTCGCCGGCGGCTTGGGCATCTTTCTGCTCGGCATGTCGATGATGACCGACGGCCTCAAAATGGCCGCGGGCCCCGCGCTGCAGCGCATATTGGCGAACGCCACGCGCACCCGCTGGCACGCGCTGGGCTCCGGCATGCTGGTCACGGCGCTGGTGCAAGCGTCTGGCGCGGTCACCGTGGCGGCGATTGGCTTTGTCAACGCCGGGCTCCTGTCGCTGGGGCCTGCGCTGTGGGTGCTGTTTGGCGCCAATGTGGGCACCACCATGACGGGCTGGATCATTGCGCTGATTGGTCTCAAATTCAAAATCGAGGCGCTTGCCTTGCCGCTAATTGGTGCGGGCGTTGTGCTGCGTCTCACCGGCGAGGGCCAGCGCCGCGGCGCTATTGGCAGTGCATTGGCAGGTTTTGGTCTGTTGTTTCTGGGCATCGCAATGCTGCAGACATCATTCACCGGTTTGGCCGGACAGGTTGAGTTGCCGCAGGGTGAAGGCCCCATGGCGGTTTTGGCCCAAGTCGCCATCGGCGCTTTGATGACGGTGCTGATGCAGTCCTCCAGCGCCTCCATGGCCATTGCACTCACCGCCGCGCAAGGTGGTCTTCTTACGGCGCAGGGCGCCGCAGCGGTCGTCATCGGGGCCAATATCGGGACCACCGTCACCGCCATGGTGGCGGCCATTGGCGCCACCCCCAATGCACGCCGGGCAGCGGCAGCACACGTCGCGTTCAACGTCATCACGGCCTTGGTCGCGCTGGCGCTGCTGCCTTGGTTGATGGGCGCACTGGGCACGGCCAGCGAAGCACTGGGCCTGCCCCATGACCCGGCCACCAAACTGGCGCTGTTTCACTCCATCTTCAACATCCTGGGCGTGCTGCTGATGTGGCCGCTGGCCAGCCCCCTGACGCGCTGGCTTCAGGCCCGTTTCAAACGGCGCGAAGACGACGAGGCGCAGGTTCAGTATCTGGACGACAACGTGCTGCCTGTGCCCGCTCTGGCCGTCGAGGCCCTGGTGCGCGAAGTGGCCCGCGTCGGCCACGTCGCCATTCGCATGGCAAGCGCGGCACTTCACGGTGCCAGCCAGGCCGATCTGGCGCGCGACCATGCCATCGTCACCCAACTTGACGCCGCTATTGCCACCTTTGTGGAACGCATGAACCGCTCGGCCATGCCTCAGCGCGCCAGCGAGCGTTTGGCGCAGGTACTCAGGGTGCTGCGTTACCACGAAACCACCGCAGAACAAGCCCAGACCGCCGCACCACTGGGCCACATCGGCCCCAACGAAAGGCTCACACAAGCCGCCCATGCCGCGTTCTTGCTCCAGACCGAAGCCTTGCTGGCCCTGTGTGACCCGCAAGCCTATGACCCGGAAACAGCAGCCTTGGACGCCGCCGCCAGCGAAATGGAAACCGCGTACGAAACCCTCAAAGCCAGCCTGCTGGCCGCCGGAGCCCTGGGCGGAACCCGCCTGTCTGACATGGAAGAAGCCCTGCGCCGCTACAGCGCCCTTCGCCGCGCCGCCCAACAAGCCACCAAGGCCCGCCGCCGCTGGCCCGCGCCAGAAGCCCCACCGGAACCATAAAACCAACCCCTATTCAAAGAATTTGCGTGCGCCGAAAGCACAAGCTTGCCGCGAGGCAGTTAGAATAATGGGCTTGGAAGCGTGGCAGAGCGGTTGAATGCACCGGTCTTGAAAACCGGCGATGTTTTGCGACATCCGTGAGTTCGAATCTCACCGCTTCCGCCAAACAGCAACCCCAAGCGAGTCAATCGCTTGGGGTTTTTTGTTACCCCTACGGTGGGGTCACCTCCGACGACGAACCAGACTGGCTCTCTGCCAGCGCAACTTGCGCGCAAAACACCCCACTTGAGATTGCAGAATGCGAACGTTGCTCAAGGGAGAGCCCGACAGCAATGAACCAGCCACGGTTGTCCCAACAAGAAATATTCGCACTCGTTGACGATCGTCAACCTTTGTGAGTGGTGGACTGCGGTTACCCCCAAATGGGGGATGGGCACATCAAACAACCCTTCCTAGAATCGCCTTGACCGATGAGTCCATGCCGATGAATGGGCTGAAAGCTTCGCCGCTGCCCTCCTGATTTGAATAGAAGGTACCCATTGGAAGTTTCATCCCTCAAGCTAGATTCCTATACGCTGGTTTTTTCGATTGCCATGCTAGCGATATTCATGTCGGCGGTCTCCTTCATCTTGGGAAGCGGCGCTGAGAAAACCCGCTCAGGACTCAAGGAATGGGGCCAATGCATGGCCTGCTGTGGCGGCGCCTTCCTGCTCTTCTTCCTCCGGGGGCATGGTCCGTGGTTCCTGACTTTTCTGGTTGCCAACGCATTGGTTTTGTCAGCGCTGCCTTTTGGTCTGTTGGCCCATGCAAAGCTGTATGGGGTGAACACGCCCCGGCGAAAAATGGCCATCGCCACAACTTTTGGCATAAGCGGAGTTCTTGCCTCCTATTTTTTCGATGCATCTCGATCAATTTCCATCTTCACGGTGTCCGCGGGAATGGCGTTTCAAATTGGTCTCATAGCAACCATGATTCGCAAAAACCTTCACAGTGGGGCCACCCCACTGGCTTGGATTTCTGCTTTTGTAATGCTTTTGATGGCTGTTGCGTTCTCTTTGAGAGCCGTTCTGGCTGTGATTGGCGATGTTTCTGCGGTCGCAATTGCGGCGGCATCTGCACATCAAATAGGCGCCTTACTTATTGGAGGCGTATTCATCGCCTTGTCATCCATTGGCTTTATTGCCATGGTCAATGAGCGACAGCAATGGAGCGCGGTGGAGCGGCTGCGACGCGACGGCTTAACCGGCCTCCTCACTCGCACGGCTTTCTTTGAAATGTCCGCTGAGGTTGAAGCAAAGGGTGCCAAAGCAGGCTATGCCGTGGTCTTTGTTGACATCGACCATTTCAAATCGGTGAATGACAACTTCGGTCACGCCGGTGGAGACCTCACTCTGGCCCACGCCGCACGCCTCATCGCCAACTCCATCCGCATCTCAGACGTTGCGGTTCGATATGGCGGGGAGGAGTTTTGCATTCTTTTGATGGGCTGCACGGAACCGGAGGCCGCACAGCTGGCTGAAAGCCTGGTCTCAAACGCCGCACTCCAAACCGTAAGACTCCATGATGGACGTTATGCGAGATATACATTTTCTGCTGGATACGCTTGCGCCCATGCCAGACACCATGACGACAAAGCAGGCGAAACTCTTGCACAAGTTATAGAACGGGCAGACCAAGCACTCTATCGAGCCAAGACACAAGGGCGCAACCGAGCCTTGCCGGCGCAGTGGACGCCAACAGATGCCGTGCCTCAACCGCCGGTGAGTTTCCCAGTACCTTTCGGACTGCCCGAACCTGAAGCGGGATAAGACCACGGCTTCCCCAATCCGATCGCGTGTTCATCAGAGTCATGGTCAGTTCCTTCTGGACAGGTAGACATCATTGGAAGGTGAGGCCATGGACCAGTCTCCGCCTTCAAAGTACTCCTGCGGGCAGAATTTCCCTGATTTCACGACAGACTGGCGCCAAATCTGACTTCCGCGACAAGCGTCCCGCGCAAATCACTCCAAATAAGAAGATACTGATTGCCCAGCCCCATACAACGTGACCCATCCTTTATTTAGATGGAGGTAGTAGTTCATGAGTAAACCAGAGCCTCAGAAAAAGCCCCTAGAGGCGGTCAGTCAACGCACTGCTCACCCCTATTCGGCTAACGAACCCATCCCGGTCCCTGAAGTGACGGAGTTGGACACAGACACCGCATGGGGTCTGTTCGAGGAATTGGCCGAGCCGAAATCCAAGCCAACATCAGCACCCGGGTCATTTGACGAAACAGTCCCTGCGGACTTGACGCCTTTGGATGAAAAAGCCAAGCCCGCGCCGCCCAAGGCCCCGCTTGGCTAACCCCAGAGATCCAGCGGAGGGGCCGTGACGACGGCGCGCAAGATATCGGATCTTGAGATGAAGCCTTGCACTTGCCCATCCTCATCCACCACGGGCAGTCCAGGCAACCCCGTGTCCAACAAGACACTGGCGACGCGACGAATGTCCGCATCTGGCGCGACACTGGGAACCGGTGTCCACATCAAGTCTTTTACGTTTTGCGCCAACAGGGCGTGCCACACCAGTGCATGACTGTCAGGGTCGGGCAAGCGATCAGGTTTCATCAAGTCGGCACGGGACAGCAAGCCGACCAAAGTGCCAGCCTCGTTAACAACTGGCGCCTGGCCCAGCTTTTTGTCCGCCAGCGTGTGCCAAGCCTCCAGCACGGTCGCGCTGTCCGGCAGGATTGTTACGGCACGGCTCATCAGCTCATCCACACGGCGCAGAGGTTGGGGAAGATGCTCCACTTTTTGGGCTTCAGCGTAAGCGGCCAGCGCACTGCGATGATTTTCATCAACCGGGGCCGGTGGCGCATCAATGGGGAATGGGGTGTCAGCAGACCCAGAGTCCGGATCTCTGCCGTCTCGACCTATCGCCTGGATGGCGCGCGATCGCGCGATGGCATTGACACCGCCAATTTGCCGCAGTTGTTCGGTCGAGCCTCTGAAGACACGCCCGCCAATGCCGTAGACAAAGAACATGATTCGCCCCTCCAGTGAATAAAAAGACTATAGCGGTGGCCCGCCAATTAGCCTAATCACCCTTTGGAGAGTGGGGCAGGAACAGGGATTGCAAGTCGTTCAGAAAGTCGAACCCGCGCAAGCTGGGCTTGACCCGGGAAAAATCCCGCTCAATCAAGCCTTTGCGCTCGGCCTCTTCCAGGCCTTTCTGAATGGCGGTGATGGCGAGGCCAGTGCGTTCGGAAAATTGCTGCAGCCCAAACCCGTCTTTCAAGCGCAAAGCGTTCAGCATGTACTCAAATGGCAAATCGGCGCGGCTAATTTCTTCGTCCTGCGTCACGCAGTTTCCCGCCAGCGCCTTCTCCATGTAGAGGCGGGGCTCGCGAAAGCGCACCTGACGGACGACGCGGTGCGCAAAACTCAGTTTGCTGTGAGCGCCGGCGCCCAAACCAAGGTAGTCTCCAAACTGCCAATAGTTGAGGTTGTGAAAGCAGCGATGACCATCACGGGCATAGGCGGACACTTCATAGCGGTGCAAACCGGCAGCGCCCGTCATGTCGGTGATGAGGTCCAGCATGTCGTAAGCGGTATCTTCCTCTGGAATAACCGGGGGAAATTTGGCGAAGTAAGTGTTGGGCTCGATAGTGAGGTGGTAAATCGAGATGTGGGGCGGCGACAGCGCCAGTGCAGTGGCCATGTCCTTCTTAAGGTCGTCCATCGACTGGCCGGGCAACGCGTACATGATGTCCAGATTGAAGGTATCGAACGCTTGCGCGGCCTCCTCCACCGCCGCCAGGGCTTGGGCACGGTCGTGCACCCGACCGAGCGCCTTCAAATTGTCGTCATTAAAACTTTGCACACCCACCGACAAACGAGTTACGCCAGCACGTCGAAAGGCCTTGAATCGGTCTTTCTCGAATGTGCCTGGGTTCGCCTCCAACGTGATTTCGCAATCTGGCTCCAGCCGAAGTCGTGCGCGGACTCCACCCAGCAGCCTGTCAATCGCGTCCGGTGAAAACAGACTGGGCGTGCCACCACCGATGAAGATGCTGTGGACGGTGCGCCCCCAGACCAACGGCAACGCAGCTTCCAGGTCGGCCATCACGGCGTCGATGTAACGTTGTTCGGGCAGGTCGGCTGCTCGCATTTCATGCGAATTGAAGTCGCAATAGGGGCACTTCTTGATGCACCAAGGCAGATGGATGTAAAGCGCCAGCGGCGGCAAGGCCGCCAACTGTAGGGTGCCTGGCCGCATGTAGTGCAGCACATCCCTCTGTACTGAGGCTTGAGCGGCTTCAGCGTCCGTCGATGGAATGATGGGAATCATGCGTGACCGACTCAGGTCGACATCCAGCGCTCACGCATCAAGGCCACCATGGCGCGCGCCGCCTGCCCCCGGTGGCTGTTGGCGTTTTTGACCTCGATGGGCAATTGGGCAAATGTCTTGTCAAAGGCGGGGATGTACATGACAGGATCAAAGCCAAAACCGTTTTCGCCCCTGGGTTCTCGCGTGATTTCCCCCGCCACCCGGCCGACAGCGATCAACGGCTCGGGGTCTTGCGCAGAGCGCACGGCCACCAGCGTGCTCACCAAGGCGGCGCGCCGGTTGTTGATGTCGCTCATTTGCTCAAGCAAGGCCCGCACGTTATTGCTGTCACTCTTCTCCATGCCAAATTGGGTCGCGTAGTAAGCTGTGTCCACGCCGGGCAAACCTCCAAATGCGTCCACACACAAGCCTGCGTCGTCGGCAAGTGCCGGCATGCCACTGGCTTGCGCCGCGTGGCGCGCCTTGGCGAGCGCGTTTTCAACAAATGTTTTGAACGGCTCGGCCGCCTCGGAGATGTTGAGCGCTCCTTGTGAGATCAACTCAAGGCCCAGCGGTGCCAACATGGCGTGCAACTCGGCCAGCTTCCCCTGATTGTTGGAGGCCAAAACAATTTTCATAAAATACCCTCTTTGCGCTTACCGCACAAGCGTAGTCCACTATACATTTGATAGCGATTGTTTTTGCATGAACACCAGTTCGCCAATGCCTTTTTCGGCAAGCACCAGCAGCGAGTCCATTTCGGTGCGAGTGAAAGCGGCGCCCTCTGCCGTTCCTTGAACTTCAATGAAATGTCCGGCACCGGTCATCACCACGTTCATATCGGTGTCACAGTCTGAATCTTCTGTGTAGGCTAGGTCAAGCAGGGGCGTACCCTGAACAATCCCCACCGAGATGGCTGCAACATGGTCCCTGATTGGATTCGCCGTCAGTTTTCCTTGTGCCAGCAAACCGGTCACCGCGTCTTGCGCCGCCACAAAAGCGCCAGTGATGGCAGCGGTTCGCGTGCCCCCATCGGCCTGCAACACGTCGCAATCCAGGTGGATCGTGCGCTCTCCAAGCAAGGTCAAATCAAAAACAGCGCGCAAGGAGCGGCCAATGAGGCGCTGAATTTCCTGCGTTCGTCCACTTTGTTTACCGCGCGCGGCCTCCCGGTCATTGCGCGTGTGCGTCGCACGCGGCAACATGCCGTACTCTGCCGTCACCCAGCCCTCTCCACTGCCTTTTTTATGGCCCGGTACTTTCTCTTCCACCGACGCCGTGCAAAGCACTTTGGTCTGGCCAAACTCAATCAACACCGACCCTTCAGCGTGCATGGTGTAGCGGCGGGTGATGGTCACCTTGCGCAGGGAGTCAGTGGCCCTCGAATCGACTCTCAGGAATTCAGTCATGGATTGATCTCTATCGAAAAAATGCCAGAAAAGGCATCAACCTCTTTTGGCGGCTGAACGGCGGATCGCCTCGTTGATTTCGGAGATAGAGCGCTCAATCGCGGCATCGTCCAGATCATCCATATCCGAATCTGGGTAACCCAGTTGGACGGTGGACGCGAAAACGCCGTTGCTGATGCTGTCAGTCGACACACGGCCATCCGTCAAGGCCGCATCGTCGGGCGTCTCCCATTCAAACGCGATTGCAGTCACGTTGTCACTGGTCGCCCCGCCCTTGCGCAAGGCCTTCTCAACCAGGTCTGGCACCGACTCGCCCACCGCTTTGTGTCCTAGGTGATAAACAATGTCATCCTCGCTGAGTCCGTCCCACAGTCCGTCGGAACACAGCATCACCTTGTCCCCTTGCTGCAAGACAAATGGGCCTGAGATTTCAATGACTGGGCTGGCTGGCGACCCCAAGCAAGTAAACAGTACGTTGCGATTGACGTTGTTATTCATCTTTAGCATGGGCGGCGCCATATGTTGCTGCTCGCGGTAAGAATGGTCCCGCGTACGACTCAACAGCTCGTCCTGCCGCACGTGGTAAAGACGCGAGTCACCACAATGCATCCAGGTGACCGTGCCGTCCTGAACCAATGCAACCACCACCGTCGTCCGAGGCATGTCAGCCATCCCTTTCTCGACGGCATACCGCAGTATTTGACGGTGAGCCGTTAGTGCGGCGGAATCTAGAAATGCGGCCACATCTTCCACGATTGGTTGCGCCTCCCGTTGAAACAGGCTGGAAATAGTTTGAATGGCCAATTGTGCTGCCACCTCACCTTGCGGGTGCCCACCCATGCCATCGGCCAGCAAGAAAATCGCCGAGGAGCGCGTGTAGCAATAGCCCATGCGATCTTCATTTTTTTTCCGACCGCCTTTGCGACTGACCTGAAACACCGAGAACTTCATTTGTCCTTTCCTCTCAGGCCAGTGGCTTTCTGAACATTCTTTCGGGTGTCGGACACGATGGTGTCAAATTGCAATCGCATTTTTTCAGCGACGCTGAGCTTGGTATAACGGCGCTGGCCTTCACGGCCCAGTTCTTTCTGCAACGCAAAAACCGATTGGGGACGCGACAGCGGGTCGATAGACATGCACCACTCCACCACCTCAATCAAGTTATCCGAATAGGTCCCACGCAGACGCGCCAGCGCCACGGCAATACGATCATTTTCAAGTCGCTGCGGTGCCTCATTGGGCGGGAACCCTTGCATACAAGCGTAAATACAGGCACCAATCGCGTAGATGTCAGTCCAGGGCCCCATCGACGCATCCCGTCGGTACATCTCGGGGGCAGCAAATCCTGGCGTGTACATGGGTCGGATGAAGTTGCCTTCTTTGCTTAACACTTCACGCGCTGCGCCAAAGTCAATCAGAACCGATTTGTTGTCATCAGTGACAAAGATATTGGCCGGCTTGATGTCCAAATGCAGCATTTTGTGCTGATGAACGATCCGCAAGCCCCGCAAAATCTCGTCAAACAGGGAAAGAATGGTCGATTCCCTGAACACTTTGGCCTGTTTTAGGTCACGCGCGGTAATGATGAAATCCTGGAGCGAAGCACCTTCCAGATAATTCATCACCATGTAGACGGTTTCGTTTTCCCTGAAAAAATTCATCACACTGACCACCGAGGGGTGTGAAATCTGGGCCAGTGAGCGGCCCTCTTCAAAGAAGCTCTTAAGACCCAGGCGATAGAGGGAAAGCTTCTCAGGTTGAACCTGCGGGCAAAGCTCACCCGGCGCCCTGCTGGCCAAGGACGATGGCAAATACTCCTTGATCGCCACTTGCTGGCCGTCAGCGTCCACCGCCAAATAGACAACACCGAACCCGCCAGCGGCCACTTTTCTCAATACACGGTAGCCACCCAACGAGGTGTCTGGGGGAAGTGAGGCAGGTTTGACCTTGGACATATTTTTCGGTTGCACAGAGACCTATATTGCTCGAAGCCGGTTATTCTCAAGCTCATTCCATTGATCAAAGAGTTGCAATGCCAGTTTACAGCATGACTGGCTATGCCAGTGCACAGCACAGCACAGCCAGTTCGGGTTCAGAAGCCGATTCCAAAGCCAGCTCAACCAGTCGACTGGGGCTTGAGATTCGGTCCGTCAACAGCCGGTTTTTAGACCTTTCTTTCAAGCTGCCTGAAGAGCTTCGACAACACGAACCAGCGCTTCGCGAACAACTGGTTCGACAGCTGAAACGCGGCAAAGTGGAGGTGCGAGCCGCCATAGAGAGCAGCGGGCAAACCGCTGTGTCCGATCCGTCTTCCCGTCTACTTCAACGCCTCAATGCGCTTCAAGACAACGTCAGAGTTTGGCTTCCAGACGCAGCGTCGTTGAGCGTCGCGGACGTGATTCGACTGTCTTCCAATGAAGCCCCCGCTTCAAAAGGGTGGGAAGAGCACATTCTGCCGCTTGCCCAAACGGCGGTGGACGCGCTTATCGCGGCGCGGGAACGTGAGGGTGCTCGACTGGCCCTCATGCTAATTGACAGAATTGGTCAACTGCGGACGCTTGCGGCGCAAGCCGTTCCACTGGTGCCTCAATTGGTGGCGCAGCAACGCCAACGATTTCTGGACCGGTGGCAGGAGGCCATGGCGCTGACGGATGGCGCGACGCTTCCGGAAGCGGCTCGTGACCGGGCCCTGACAGAAGCGACCGCATTTGCGATTCGCATTGATGTCGCCGAAGAGATCACGCGCATTGACTCTCACTTGGATGAGCTTGATCGCCTGATCAAAAAAGGCGGGGAAATCGGCAAACGGCTTGATTTCCTGATTCAGGAACTGCACCGTGAAGCCAATACCATGGGTTCCAAATCTGCCGCGCTTGAACTGACGCATATTTCCGTCGACATGAAGGTGTTGATTGAGCAAATGCGTGAGCAGGTGCAAAACATAGAATAGAGTGCCTTCGACAACCTCTGCCACATCCTCCCAATGGACTATCCTGGAAACCTATTCGTCGTCGCCGCACCAAGCGGCGCTGGAAAATCAAGTCTTGTCAAAGCCCTGCTTGAATTGGATTCGCATACACAGCTATCCGTCTCCCACACGACCCGTGCGCCGCGCGGGCAGGAAAAACATGGGCGGGATTACTTCTTCGTTTCCGAACAAGAATTCGATGCCATGGTGAAAGCAGATGCCTTTGTTGAGTGGGCGAACGTGCATAGCCACCGCTACGGCACCTCCAAAAAGGCCATTCACGATCGCATGGAGCAAGGCGCAGATGTCATTCTTGAAATTGACTTTCAAGGCGCCGTTCAAATCAAAAACATCTTCGCCAATGCCATCAGCGTGTTCATTCTCCCTCCAAGCTGGGAGGAGCTGCGATCCCGACTCGAGCGGCGCGGTGAGGACGCGGGTGAAGTGATTGAGCTTCGGATGAAAAACGCTGCCATTGAGGTCGCCCAAGTCAGTAAATTTGACTTCGTTATAATCAACGAACTTTTTGACCGTGCGCTGTTTGACCTAAAAGCAATCGTTCACTCTCAACGTCTCAAATTTTCTGCGCAGCGCCGCGCCAGAGCTGAGACGTTTGCCGCATTGCACATTCCCTGAGTGCACCCCCTGGTTTTTTTGGAGACTTTCATGGCTCGTATTACTGTAGAAGACTGCCTGCAGCAGATTCCCAATCGCTTTCAACTGGTACTTGCCGCCACCTACCGGGCACGCATGCTCAGCCAGGGTCACACTGCAAAGGTCGAAAGCAAGAATAAACCTGCTGTAACGGCTTTGCGAGAAATCGCTGCCGGTAAAGTCGGATTGGAAATGCTGAAAAAAGTCCCGCTGTAACAGTCCGAACTGTAAAAAGAGCACCTTCCGAGGTGCTTTTTTTATTGGCGAACAGTAAAACCGAATCATCGCGCTATATTCGAGCATGGGCAAAGCACTTCAACCACAATCCGCTGAAACCCCAGCAAATACACAAGTTCGACATACTGTTGCGACTCCAAACCCAGCAGCCGCCAATGCGGAGGCCGCTAGTTTTGCGAGCCTGACAGCCATTCTTGATTACCTCTCTCCCGTGGATTTGGAGCAGGTTCGACTCGCCTACCGGTTTGCCGACGAGGCTCATTTGGGGCAACTGAGAAACAGTGGTGAGCCTTACATCACCCACCCAATTGCTGTTGCTGTCCAATGTGCCGAGTGGAAACTGGACGCGCAAGCGCTGATGGCAGCACTGCTTCATGACGCCATGGAGGACTGCAGCATCACAAAAGCCGAGCTAATCGAGCACTTCGGCTCTCCGGTGGCGGAATTGGTGGACGGTTTGACCAAACTGGACAAGCTTCACTTCAATACGCGCGAGGAAAATCAGGCCGAGTCTTTTCGCAAAATGTTGCTTGCCATGGCCCGAGATGTACGAGTGATCTTGATCAAGTTGGCAGACCGCACCCACAATATGCGAACACTGTCGTCATCGCCCCGGGCCAAGTGGGGGCGAATTGCCTCGGAAACGCTAGATATATACGCCCCGATCGCGCACCGTTTGGGACTGAATCAAACCTATCGCGAACTTCAAGATTTAGCCTTTTGCCACCTTCGGCCGTGGCGCTACGCCATCCTTTCGAAAGCTGTGGCCAAGGCCCGCAGTCGACGCCGCGATCTGATTTACAAAGTCCAGGCAGAGCTTGAAGCCTCCTTCTCAAATTTTGGGATGCCGGTAAAAATTGCAGGACGGGAAAAGACCTTGTTCTCCATCTATACCAAAATGGACGAAAAAAACCTGAGCTTTGC
>JBBKVN010000316.1:0-11623 GCA_037968455.1 Rhodoferax sp. | reverse complement strand
CGCGACCTGCTACTGGGCCAACTGGAGGTGTTGATCCGCGAATCAACATCGTCGGAGATCGACAACGATATATATGAAAATAGGGCTGTAACGCATATGTAATATGCGCAAGACGCTACTTTTTATATAGCACTCAAAGTAATATTACAAACCAAACGATGGGACACATCGCTGATTTGCCCATACCCATCCGGCGGGCTTGCCGCTCAGTTTGCCATCAAGAAAAACACCTGCCGAGCCAACACGAACGGCGTCGAATCACGCCGCACCTCAGCCCACGATTGCCGTCAGCGCGCCCACTTCTGTTAAAACGCTGGTTCACTACTTATTGCGAACGATTTATCTCATGCTTAATTCCCCCGCCGGCGCACCGCCGGAACCCGTTGCCAACCCACCCCACCCGGTGATTCACTGGCTTGAAGCGGGCGAGGATTGCTCGGCCCGCTGGCGCTCGGAACGCGGCTCCCTGCCCCCGAAAAAGGTCGTATTGGCCGACGACACCATGACCGCTGACAACGCTTACCGCCTGGCGTGCGAAGGCACCTATATGCTTTGGCGCGGGGACTTTCACAATGCCCGCCAATTGCTTCAGGCACTGGCTCGCCGAATTGAGAACACCCCAGCTCGCAAACGCAAGAAGGCCGCCCAGGTTGTGCCCGCCAACGAGGTCTTCAACCGCTACCGGCTGACCCAGTCACAACGCGCCCGCCTGCTCAACACCCTGTTGGTGCCCTTTGACGCCGACTACACCGTGCCATTGCGCCGTGCGCCTGACGTCAAACAAGCCTGCGCTGCAGTCTGGGGCGCGCCTGGCGATGCGGCGACGCCATCGGTTGCGTCCCTCAGAGAGCTGCTGGGCATCACCAGTTCGGCCGAATGGCGACGCGTGGGCATTGAAATCCCAGAACTGGGAGAGGGCCCGAACAACCGCATCTTCCCGCACTATGGCGTGTTCTCCCCCGTGCGGGGCGAGTACATCAGACTGGTGGCCAGCGCCCACGTGCCCAAGCACGTGGCCGGACAGGACGCCTTGGTCGCTTTTGATATTGGCACCGGCACGGGCGTGTTGGCCGCCGTCTTGGCACAACGGGGCGTGGCCAAAATCATTGCCACTGACCAGGAACCTCGTGCCTTGGTCTGCGCCCGAGAAAACCTCTTGCAACTCGGTCTTCAAGACAAGGTTGAGTTGGTCCAGGCCAACCTCTTCCCCGAGGGTCGCGCCGCCATTGTGGTGTGCAACCCGCCCTGGCTACCGGCGCGGCCCAGCACTCCGATTGAGCACGCGGTGTACGACGAAGGCAGCCGCATGTTGATGGGGTTTCTGAAGGGCCTGCCAGATCACTTGACCCCCAAGGGCGAAGGCTGGTTGATTTTGTCGAACCTGGCCGAGCACTTGGGGCTGCGCACGCGCGAAGAGCTGCTTGCCGCCTTTGAGGCGAGCGGCCTGCGCGTCGTTAGCCGCATCGACGCCAAGCCGTTGCATGCCAAAGCTGGCGACGAATCGGACCCCTTGCACGAGGCCCGGACCAAAGAGGTCACCTCACTCTGGCGTCTCGCAGCCGTCAAGCCGGTGCAGTAAGACAAAGGCCCGCTTCAGGCGGGCCTTATCAATTCAAGCGAGAATCGGCGCCCTTATGAAAGAACCCATGAACCCCACCATATACAGCGCCTCCATTCCCGTTTTCACCCAGATGCTGGGGGGACTGCAGCAGGTGCTGAACAAGGCGGAGGCCCACGCAGTCGACAAGAAGATTGATCCCAACGCCTTGTTGCAAGCACGCCTGTACCCCGACATGTTCCCCCTGCTGCGTCAGGTCCAAGTCGCCACCGATTTCGCAAAAAGCGTCGCTGCCCGCCTCGCTGGCGTTGAAGTCCCCAAATTGGCTGACGACGAACAGACTTTCACCGACCTTCAATCTCGCATCGCCACAGTACTGACCTTTATTGCGGGCCTTGATGCATCACAGTTTGACGCCGCCGCCACGCGCGAAATTGTGTCCCAAGCGGGGACGCCCAAAGAGAAGCGCTTCACCGGACACTCCTACCTGTTCAATTACGGACTGCCCCACTTCTTCTTTCACACCACCACGGCCTATGCCATCCTGCGGCACAACGGCGTTGAGGTTGGCAAGAAGGACTACGTCGGCACCTATTGATCTTGCGTAGGGCCTTGTGATCCAAGCCCACGGCAGCATTTTTTGGACATAGCGGGCACTTCTGTGTCACCATGTAGGCTGGCTTGATTCTGAAGAGTCTCGCTAGCATCGCACTTTTGACATTGAAACTAGAACAACCTCTATTGCCCATGTCCGACATCGATTCAACCCCCTATGCCCGAGTTTGACAAGACCGTTCCTGCCCCGCTTGACGAATTAAACCGCCAAGCGAGGATTGATCACGAATTCGGGATTCTGCGAAAACACCACGCCAGAATCGCCGACTCCATCCAGTTGTTCTGGGGTCACCCCGAGTGCGACGAATTCATTCAAAAGCTGGTGTTCAACGCCGACGAAGAGTTTGTTCGAGCCCGCGCCGGATTCAAACCTGAAGTGTTGGCAGCCATCATGAATCTCTCCAACCTTCATGTGGTTCGTCCGAAAACCGGTCGCCCATTGCCGTGAGCGCTCCGCCCGGACACCCTTCCTCATCCCGTTTTTGAGGGATTGACCATGGAGAGGCTCCGTATCGACAAATGGCTTTGGGCCAGCCGTTTCTACAAGACCCGCAGCCTGGCGGCTGATGAAATTGACAAGGGTCGGGTGTCTGTCAACGGCGCCACAGTGAAGCCAGCCAAAGAAATCAAAGTGGGCGATGCCATTGAAATCCAGGTAGGCCCCGTGTCCCGGAGCCTGATCGTCACAGGCCTCAGTGACAAACGGGGATCAGCCCCGGTTGCCGCGCTCCTGTTCAGCGAAACGGCCGAGTCCTTGACCAAGCGCGTTGCCGCCGCAGAGCAGCGCCGGTTGGCGCCAGAACCTGCGTTGAGTCTGGCCCAAGGGCGCCCCACCAAACGCGACCGCAGGACCCTTGAAAAAGCTCAAAGCTGGCAAGCGCCGGATTGACTCTTCAGCAAGGGGCCTCACCCGCTGCGTGAGTGACTTGCCCCCAAGTCACTCCGCCCGACTCAACCCACCCGGCCGTAGGTGTCTTCAAGGCGAACTATGTCATCTTCGCCCAGATACGAGCCTGACTGAACTTCAATTATTTCAAGCGGCACTTTTCCAGGGTTGGCAAGTCGGTGCACCTGCCCCAGCGGAATGTAAGTACTTTGGTTTTCAGTGAGCAGCAAAACCTGGTCGCCGTTCGTCACTTCGGCCGTTCCACTCACCACAATCCAGTGCTCTGCACGGTGATGGTGCATCTGAAGGCTGAGTGTCGCGCCCGGATTAACGACGATGCGTTTGACCTGAAAGCGTGGCCCGGAATCAACACTGTCGTACGCTCCCCAGGGTCGCGCCACCCGGCGATGATGGCGCGCCTGTGGCACCCCCCTGGCATCCAGTTGTGCGACCACTGTCTTGACTTGCTCCGCGTGGCCAACGTCCGCCACCAACAATGCATCCGCTGTGTCAATGATCAAAAGGTTGTGGGTCCCCAACGCAACGACAGGACGATGCGGCGCGTGAATATAAGTGTTTTTGGAATCGACAGAATGGCCTTGCCCGTGTACCCGGTTGCCGTTGACATCCGCGTCTGACAACTCGGCAACAGCGTTCCAGCTGCCAACATCGCTCCAAGCAGAAGCAAAGGGAATCACCACAACCTGAGCGGACTGCGCCGCCTTCTCCATCACCGCGTAATCAATGCTTTCAGAGCGGCACTGCGAAAAAGAAGGCTCATCCAGGCGAACAAACTCGCCATCCACCGTTTGTTTGGCGACGGCGGCTTGGCATGCCGTCAATATGTCGGGGGCATGAGTGTCAAGCGCCGCAATCAGCGTGCGAGCCTCACACAAAAATATGCCAGCATTCCAATAGTTGCCGCCCGCAAGGAGCAATTCCTGCGCACGAGACGCATTGGGTTTCTCAATAAAGCACTGGACGCCAAATGCGCCGCCCTGCCCCGGCATTTCCTTGCCCTGTTGAATGTAGCCATAGGCCGTGCTGGGGTAGGTAGGCTGCACCCCAAAAGTGACGATAGAACCGGCCCTCGCGGCAGTCACGCCACTGCGAATAGTGGCATCGAATGCGTTGGCATCGGGAATATGGTGATCCGCTGGCAAAAACACGAGCAAGGCATCAAGGGTTGCATTCAGCGCTGCAACCGCCATGGCTGCGGCCGTGTTTCGAGCAACAGGCTCAAGCAGAATGTTTGCCTGAGTTCTTGCGGCCGTGACACTTTCCTGCACCAAGAACCGGTGCTCCTCGCTAGCGACAATTACCGTTTTCGGACCCAGTAAACGTGCTCGTTCCAGAGTGAGCTGAAGCAGACTCTTTCCGTCAACCAACGGTACGAATTGCTTGGGCAATGCCTGGCGAGAGAGTGGCCACAACCGTGTGCCACTCCCACCGCACATAACAACCGGAACGAATTGCTGAGCCGCATCATTGGCGGTAGTGTTCATATTTTTTTCCTCCTTGAAGAGCGCGCAGGCTATCACACTGGCAACGTCGAACTAAGAACTTCACCCATCATGGCCGCGCCCTGACGCCAGCGCTCCAGTCAGGTCGATGCCAATCCCCGATTGCTCGGAATCAATCCGTTTGACGCAGGCCCCAGAACATGCGGCGCCAGTGAATGACCAAGCCCTGAAAGACCGCGAAACGCCAAAAAAAAGCCCGCTATCCAAGAATAGCGGGCTTTTTTAAGAACTTGGGGTGGCTGATGGGGCTCGAACCCACGACAACAGGAATCACAATCCTGGACTCTACCAACTGAGCTACAGCCACCGTAGCCGAAATTATACCCTTGTCTACTGCGTATTTGCCGTCGCGATAGATTCATTTACCGTGCGATTGGGCTTTGGAATCAAAATTTCAGCCTTGAATTGATTTTTCAGGAATTCGTAATAGGCTTGGCTTTCTGCGGCAGACCACCACTGGCTGTATTGAGATCGATCCTGTGCAAGCAAGGCCTCCGGTTTACCTTCGTTGGGAACGACCTTGTTAACGCGAACTACGGCGAAACCGCGAGTTCCCAAATCCACTCCCATGAATGTCGGAAGACTTGCAGTGTCCGCACGCAACGCAGCAATCAAAATGGGCAGTTCTACGTTCTGAGCTTGATCGCGGGAAATGACTTTGGGTGCAGGCATGGAGGACGACCCAGGAGCATCCTTCCAGACTGCCAGCTTGGCCTTGCCGTCTTTCTGCGCCAACGCCGCCGCATTAGAGGCAATCAAACGTTCACGCACAGACGCCTGCACCGCCGAGAATGGCTGTGTTTTCGCCGCTGAATACTCAGTCACTCGACCTGCTGTCAACTGATTGGAAGCCGTCTCAACCGCTTCGGTATTGTGTTTTTTCTCAATCGCATCTGACGCGAAAAGGGCCGCCAAAAATTTGGCGTTTGCAAGCACTCCTGCCGAACCAGTCGCAGGCGTGCGAGTTACACCAGTGGCGACCTTGACCTCAAGTTTCAGCTTTTCGGCAATCGGCTTCAAACTATCAGACTGCTCATAGACGCCGTTGGCAAATGCCTCCGCCATTTCCGCAAATTTAGATTGCGCTTGCTGACTTTTTAGATCGGCTTCCATACTGGGTCGCATCTCTTCAAAAGTACGCTGTTTTGGCGCCTTGACATCTGTCAGTTTGATGATGTGGTAACCAAAATCCGATTCAACCACGTCACTGATATCACCTTTATTCAGGGAGAAAGCCGCATCTTCAAACGGCTTCACCATGGCGCCACGCACAAAGAAATCGAGGTCTCCTCCGTTAGAGGCGGAACCGGTGTCTTGTGAGTTTTTCTTGGCGAGCTCACCAAAGGACTCGGGTGATTTCTTGGCCAATGCCAAAAGATCCACGGCCCGCGCCTTTGCCGCCTCACGCTCCGCCAAGGGTGCATCTTTAGCCGCGTTGATCAGTATGTGGCTAGCACGGCGCTCCTCAGCGCCGCTGAATCGAGCGATATTCTGGTCGTAATAGGCCTTCAGGTCGCTCTCATTGAGGGAGATATTCTTCTTGATGGACTCTAGGTCAAGCGTGATGTATTCGATGCTTGCCTGTTCAGGCGCCTGAAACATGGCTGAGTTGGCATCGTAGAAAGCCTTTAACTCACTCTCGGTAGGGTTGACCTTGCTTGCGTAGTCGGCAGTTGCAAACGTCGCCACCTGGACCTCCCGCTTCTCAAAGAATGCGTTCAGTGACACATCGGCAATTTTTTTGGCAGAGAACCCCGTATTCACGACCCCAGCTTCAACTTGTCTCAACGACAAATCTTGCCGCACCCGAGCTTCAAAACCTTCGGGCGTCATACCTTGGCTCGCGGCGAGTTGACGATATCGATCCATGTCAAGCTTGCCGTCAGGCAAGCGCAGCGATGCAATCGTGGGATTTTCTTGCAGATCACGAGCCAACCGAGCATCACTCGTTACCAGGCGGAACTCGACCGAGGCTTTGCGCAATACACGCTCACGCACCAATCGTTCCAGTGTGGCATAGCGGGCTGCAGGGGAGTCAAGCAATTTGACATCGATATCGGGAACAGAGTTTCGCAGTCGGTCTGACTCGGACTTGTGAGCAGCATCCCACTCTCCCTGCCCGATCTCTTCACCGCTAACACGCGCCACAACGGCGCCTTTGTCGTTCGAGTTGCGATAGCCGTCAATGCCAAACAGTACAAATGATGGAATGACGAGCAAGAAAAGCACGAACATCATGATCTTCGTATGCTGGCGAACGAAATCAAACATGCAAAATCTCTCCTGAAGATAAACAAAAAAGGCGAACAATTGTTCGCCTTTGTCGAGGGGGGTGGTGGGTGATGACGGGCTCGAACCGCCGACCTACGCCGTGTAAAGGCGCCGCTCTACCAACTGAGCTAATCACCCCACCTAAACTTGCTGTCAGTTCAAGGCATCTTTCAATGCTTTGCCCGGACGGAATTTTGGAACTTTGGCAGCTTTGATTTTAATCGCATCGCCTGTACGTGGATTACGACCAACACGAGCGGCGCGTGTTCCGACCGCAAATGTACCAAACCCAACCAACGACACAGTGCCGCCTTTTTTCAAGGTCGTCTTGACTGCGCCAATGGTGGACTCCAGCGCGCGAGTTGCCGCGGCTTTGGAGATGTCTGCATGCTTCGCAATGTGCTCAATGAGTTCGGTTTTATTCACAAAAAGAACCTCTGGTCTGGTGTCGATTCAAATCGACTTGTCTCTAAAAAATCTTGTACCCGGTCAAGGAATAAGGTTGATACACCGGAACGATGCCAAGTCAACGCTTCATCATGCTTCTCACCAGAGCGGATCGGAATTCTAGACTGTTTTCCGGTACCCGCCGGCCACTTGACTGCGAAATTGCGAATCAAATAGATTGTTTTGCCGTACTGCTAATCTGCAATCATAACGCGTCATCTAATCAAGAATCGACATTTTCAGATCACCCTGCGCTCCATTCGCGGTAAGCACGCCGCATTTTGGCCCCCGCCACCCTAAGTGACTTGGCCTATCAAGGGCTCACAAGACCGCAAGACAATCTCACAACGTAGTTGGCTTGCGAACCACCAGCGCAACGCCCATCGCAGTCAGCACAGTTCCGGCCATTGTGATCGCAGTGACGGGTTCAGAAAACAAGACCCAGGCGATGAACGCCGTCACAGGGGGGACCAAAAACATGAGACTGGTCACCGAAGCGGCTGCACCCCTTTGAATGAGCAGGTACAACAGCGAACTCCCGCCCAACGTCAACGCCAAAACCGACCACGCCATGGCCCCGGCAAGCTCGCCATTCCAAGCCATGGCTTCGGTTTCCAGCCCCGCCAGTGGCAGTGTGACCAACAGAGCCGCCATCAATTGAACCGTGTTCGCACTGCGAACATCGCAGGGCTGCACGAAATGTTTTTGGTAGAGCGTGCCAACCGTGATGCTCAACAAAGCACCAACCGCCAGCGACAAATTAAGCCAGTCAGCCTCGCCACCCTGCCCGAATTTGCGTGACACCACCAAGACCAAACCCAGAAATCCAAGCAGCAAACCCAACCATTGGCGCACAGCGATCTTGCCGCCGGTAGAGGCCAACCAAACTGCGGTCAGAACCGGCTGCAACCCCACAATCAGGGCGGATAGGCCAGAACCCATTCCTGCCTTCACTGCGGCCCACACACCGCCCAGGTAAAACGCGTGCATCAAGACACCGGTGACTGCCAAGTGCATCCACTGGGAACGACTTGCTGGCCACTTGACCTTTGCCAAAACGATCCAAGGCAAAAAACAAAGAATGGAAAGTGCGTAGCGCCAAGCCAGAAAGGACATAGGCGGGGCGTGAGGCATACCGTAGCGAGCCACGATAAAGCCAGTGCTCCAAATCAGCACAAAAACGGCGGGCATCACGCGCAAACCCAGCTCAACCGGGCCGTCTTGGGTCTGCCCGCTCATTTCACCCGAGCTCGAATCTCGGGCAAGGCCTTTTGTAGGTAGTACACCATAGACCAGATGGTCATCACGGCGGCAATCCAGATCAACCAGACACCCCAGACGCGGGTGTCAACAACGTCGAACAACATGCCGTCGAAGAGCAAAAAGGGAATCGCCACCATTTGCACAACGGTTTTCAGCTTCCCAACCATGTGCACTGCCACGCTTTTCGATGCACCAATTTGAGCCATCCACTCGCGAAGCGCCGAAATGGCAATTTCCCGCCCGATGATGATCAGCGCCACGAACACATCTGCGCGGCCCAAATGCACCAACACCAATACGCTGGCGCACACCAATATTTTGTCGGCAACAGGATCCAAAAAGGCGCCAAAAGACGAGACTTGGTTCAAGCGGCGAGCCAGAAACCCATCAAGCCAGTCAGTCGCAGCGAACACCACAAACATGATGGTAGCGATGAGATTGCGGGTGACTGGGTCAATGGGCAGGTAGAACACCCCAATGATCAAAGGAATCGCCGCAATGCGGGTCCAAGTCATGATGGTTGGGATGGTGAAGAACATGGCGCAATTGTGGCACGACATACCAATTCGACCGCAGCCGTCGATCCGTCGACTATCAGTGAAGCGCTCGGTAGATTTCCTCAGCCAGATCGCGCGAAATACCGTCTACCGTCGCAATGTCATCGGCACTGGCCAAAGTGACGCCCCTTACGCCGCCAAAACGCTGCAGCAACTTGGCTCGTCTCTTGGGTCCGACGCCAGGAATCTCCTCCAGCTTGCCACCGTCGACCCGAACCTTGGCGCGTTTGGCGCGCATACCCGTGATGGCAAATCGATGGGCCTCGTCCCTGATCTGCGCGACCAGCATCAACGCGGCAGAGTCTTTGCCCAGATAGACTTTCTCGCGACCATCCGCAAACACCAACTCCTCCAGCCCCACGCGGCGCCCTTCCCCTTTTTCGACGCCCACGATGAGGGACAAATTAAGGCCCAATTGCTCGAACACCTCGCGCGCCATGGACACCTGACCTTTGCCGCCATCAACCAGCACCAAGTCCGGCAAACGCCCGGTTCCAGGGGGTGTCTGACCGGTCTTCTCTGCTTCACGCAAGGTTTCAGCCAATTTTCCATAACGACGCATCAAGACTTGCCGCATGGCGGCGTAATCGTCGCCCGGAGTGATGCCGTCAATGCCATAACGACGGTATTCGGCGTTTTGCATTTTGTGGTGATGAAACACCACGCATGACGCTTGTGTTGCTTCCCCCGCCGTATGGGAGATGTCGAAACACTCAACCCGCAACTGTTCGAGGTCGTCCAACGCGAGGTCCAGGGCGTCGACCATCGCACGCGTGCGAGCTTGCTGAGACCCCTCCTCTGACAGCAACCGCGCCAATTGCAGCCCCGCATTGGTCTGCGCCATTTCCAGCCATTGACGGCGCTGCTCACGGGGTTGATGCACCGCGCTGACCTTGACACCCGCTTGCTCGGAAAGCGCCTTAAGCAGGCCTTTGCTCACCGGCTCGCTGACCACGAGCGACGGTGGCACGGGCACATTGAGATAGTGCTGCGCCACAAATGCATCCAGCACCAACGCCTCAATTGACGGTCGAGTGACCGCATCCTCTACCTCATCCTGATCCGGGCGAAAGCTCGTCCCCTCTTCAACATGGACAGGAAAATAAGGTCGATCACCAAGGTGGCGCCCCCCCCGCACCATGGCCAAGTTCACGCAGGCGCGCCCGCCCTGCACCTTGACGGCCAAGATGTCCACATCCCGATCCGACACGTTGTCCACTGACTGCTGGTGCAGCACACTGGACAACGCCGACACCTGGTTGCGCAACTCGGCCGCCTGCTCAAACTCCAGTCGATCAGAATAAGCCATCATGCGTGCTTCCAACGCAGCCATGACCTCGCGCGCATCGCCTTTCAGGAAGCGTTCCGCATTGGCCACATCCTGCGCGTAATCATCGGCCGAAATGTGTCCCACGCAAGGGGCTGAACATCGCTTAATTTGGTACAGCAAGCAAGGCCGGGTGCGGTTGTTGAACATCGGGTCTTCGCAGGTGCGCAACCGAAATACCTTTTGCATCAGCAAGATAGCCTCTTTGACCGCCCACGCGCTGGGGTAAGGACCAAAGTAATGATGCTTTCTCTCGACGGCACCCCGGTAATAGGACACCCTTGGAAAACTGGAGCCCTGGTTATCCGATGGATAGCGTCGGGTCATTTTCAGATAGGGATAACTTTTGTCGTCCCTGAACAAAATGTTGTACTTAGGGTTGAGCGTCTTGATCAGGTTGTTTTCAAGCAGCAAGGCCTCGGCCTCCGACCGTACCACCGTGGTTTCCATGCGTGCGATCTTGCTCACCATGTGACCAATGCGAGTGCCGCCATGGTTGCGCTGAAAGTAGCTCGACACCCGCTTTTTCAGGTTGATCGCCTTGCCCACGTAAAGCACAGCCCCACCCTCGTCGAAATACCGGTACACGCCAGGCAAAGCGGGCAGACTTGCCACATCGCTCAGCAATTGTGCTGGATGCGGCGAGGCCTCCGTCGCCTCCAGTGGCAACAAAGGATCAATGGGCGTTGAGTCAGGCGTATCGGACATAGGTGCGTATTGTGGACAATCTCCGGCGTGAATACAGGAAAACTCTGGGACATCTTTTGCAAAGTCATCGACAACTTCGGCGACATCGGCGTGTGCTGGCGATTGAGCCAGGACTTGGCCAGTCGCGGAGAGCGCGTTCGTCTGTGGGTTGACGACCCCAGCGCGCTGCAGTGGATGGCCCCTCACGGCCACCCTGGCGTCGACCTGCGGGTATGGACGCCGACTCTCTCGACTGAGGGCCTGCCCATGGGTGACATCTTGGTCGAGTCCTTCGGCTGTGATATCGATCCTGAATTCATAGCATGCTACGCTGATTCCATATGCGCTAGAGGCATAAAAGGCATGTGGGTAAATTTGGAGTACCTTACTGCGGAGGCCTATGCCCAGCGCAGTCATGGTCTGCACTCCCCCGTCATGCAGGGGCCGGGCGCAGGGCTCAACAAATACTTTTACTACCCAGGCTTCACC
>JBBKVN010000315.1:0-4050 GCA_037968455.1 Rhodoferax sp. | reverse complement strand
GTCATGGCGGTGGCCAGTGGCAGGTGGGCAATGGCGTAAAACCAGGCGCTCAAAGACAACACGCCAATCAGTGCTCGCCAGGCATGCATCATGGGCACGGTGGTGGCCAGCGTGGTGCCACGGGCCTTCAACACAAAGCCCATGAAGATGACACTGACGATGCCACGGTAAAACACCAGCTCAAACGTGCTGAAGCTGCCCGAAGCGACCTTGATGCCCACCGCCATGGTGGCAAAGAAGAAGGCCGCCAACACCATCCAGAGTGCTTGCATGCTGTGTTAACCCTGCATCTGCCGACGGTACCAGTCGTGAAAGTGCTGCATACCGTCTTCCATGGGGCTTTGGTATGGGCCGACTTCGTTGTCGCCGCGCGCCAGCAGGGCTTTTCGGCCTGCATCCATGCGTTCACCGATTTCGTCGTCCTCGATGCAGGTTTCCATGTAGGCCGCTTGCTGGGCCTCCACAAACTCACGCTCAAAGGCCGCGATCTCTTCCGGGTAGTAGAACTCGACCATGTTCATGGTCTTGTTCGGCCCCATGGGGTGCAGGGTGGACACGGTCAGCACATGCGGGTACCACTCCACCATGATGTGGGGGTAGTATGTCAGCCAGATCGCGCCTTGTTTGGGCGGCTCACCTCGGCGGTAGTCGCGCAAGGCGTTTTGCCAGCGCTGGTAGACCGGGCTGCCGGCTTGGCCGCTTTGGTCGGCCACTCCGACGGTTTGAACCGAGTAGTGCTCCTTGAATTCCCAGCTCAGGTCGTCGCAGGTCACGAAGCCGCCCAAACCAGGGTGAAACGGGCCAACGTGGTAGTCCTCCAGATAGACCTCGGTAAACGTCTTCCAGTTGTAGTTGCATTCGTGCATCTCGACCTTGTCCAGAACGAAACCGGTGAAGTCCAAATCAGCGCGCGGCCCCATGCCGGCGAGGTCGGCTGCAATGTCGCGGCCGTTATCTTCAAAAAGAAGGCCGTTCCATTCCCGCAGCTTGTAGTTGTTCAGATTCAGGCAGGGGTCGCTGTCAAAGTGGGGCGCGCCAATCAGCGTGCCGACGGGGCTGGGCCCACTGCCGCTATAGGTCCAGCGGTGCAGCGGGCAGACGATGTTGCCGCCCGCGGTGCCGGCGCCCGTGTGGTTGACTGAGCCACGCCCGCGCAGCATCAACGCTTGGCGATGGCGACAGACGTTGGAAATGAGTTCAATGCCCCCGGGCGTTCGCACCAGCGCGCGCCCTTCGCCTTCTTGAGGAAGGGTGGCGTAGTCACCCACGTTGGGGACACTGAGGGCGTGCCCCACATAGCGGGGCCCCCGCTGAAAGAGGGTGGTCATTTCGCGCTGGTAAAGCGCTTCGTCAAAATAGCTTGAAACGGGAAGTTGGGTCGAGGCCGTGTCTGCCTTCACCGGATGCCGCATGGTTACTACGTTTGCGGGCTTCTCGCCACTCTCCGCAGAGTGGTTTTTGCACAGATGTTGCACAACTCGGTCCTTCTAGGATGCAAAAAACCCCTCAATGAGGGGCTTGAAGGGCAGCTACCTCGAGAGCTGCCGGGACGTTGATTCTACCCGCTGGGGGTTTTCCCCTTCTGGTTGGACTCATTGATCTCCATACAGTACGCATGCCGAGTGGGGGTTCCGCGGAAGAACTATGACGATTTGTAAGCCGCTGCGTCCACGCGACTGCTCCATATGCCTGGTAAGCACCGGGTTTCCCGGCCCAATTTGGCGTGGATGACCCCAGCGCCTAAAATCCGGGTTTCGACTGAAGGATGTAACTGCCCCATGGCCCCTGCTGCTAAACCCCCGTCCAATGCTCCGGCCAGCTATGAAGCGGCCCTGGAAGAGTTAGAGCAATTGCTGGCGCGGCTGGAGTCGGGCGACATGCCGTTGGCACAGCTTTTGACGCAGTACCAACGTGGTGCCACGCTCCTGAAGTACTGCCGCGACCAACTGGAGGCGGTAGAGGGCCAGATCAAGGTATTGGACCAAGGCGCACTAAAAACATGGACACCCGAGTAAAAATGGCAACGGTTTTTGACTTGACGGCCTGGAACGCCGCGCAACTGGCGCGGGTCGAACAGGCCTTGAACCAGTGGGTGACGGCGGACGCGCCTGCGGGCGTGGACCACGGCGCGCCTGCCGCGTTGGTGGAGGCCATGCGCTACGCCGTTCTCGATGGCGGCAAACGCTTGCGGCCTTTGCTCGTGATGGCGGCGTGGGAGGCGGTGAGTGGCGAAGGGCCTGGCGCCAGCCAAGACGCGGAATCGGCCATGCGGGCGGCCTGCGCAGTGGAGTTGATTCACGCCTATTCACTGGTTCATGACGACATGCCTTGCATGGACAACGATGTGCTGCGCCGGGGCAAGCCGACGGTCCATGTGCAATTTGGAGAGGCCAGTGCTTTGTTGGCGGGCGATGCCCTGCAAGCCTTGGCGTTTGAGTTGCTCACACCTGAGAGCCCAACGATTTCCGGCGAGCGCCAAGCGTTGCTGTGCCGTCTGTTGGCCCGTGCCGCAGGCAGCGGTGGCATGGCCGGAGGACAGGCCATTGATTTGGCCAGCGTCGGAATGGATTTGACGGAAAATCAGTTGCGCGGCATGCATCGCCTCAAAACCGGTGCCTTGCTGGAAGCCAGTGTCATGATGGGTGCTGCCTGCGGGCAGGCGTCGCCCAAGGCTTTGTCGGCACTGCAACGCTATGGCGCGGCCATGGGCCTGGCCTTTCAGGTCGTCGACGACATTCTGGATGTCACTGCAGACTCTGCCACCTTGGGCAAAACGGCTGGAAAAGATGCCGAGCAGGACAAGCCTACTTATGTCTCGCTGATGGGGCTGGAGCGCTCCGCGGCGTTGGCCCAGGATTTGTTGATGCAGGCCCGTTCGGCTTTGGCTGAGAGTGGCCTGTCCAACACGGACGCGCTGCAAGGCCTGGCAGACATGGTTGTCAACCGCGCGAGTTGAGTGGGTCGTTGCCGACGGCTTGCACCTCGATATTTATGGAGAATTGGCTTCTACCCCTTTAGCAATAAGCGGTAGCAGCTATTAAAACAATAGCGTATGTTGAATAATTTGTATCCACTGCTGAAAACCATCCAAGACCCCAAGGCCTTGCGTCTGCTGCCACGTGGCCAGTTGACGCAGTTGGCTGACGAATTGCGGGCTTATGTGCTGAACAGTGTCGCCAAAACCGGCGGTCACCTCAGCTCCAACCTGGGCACGGTTGAACTCACTTTGGCACTGCATTACGTCTTCAACACGCCGCATGACCGGGTGGTGTGGGATGTGGGCCATCAAACTTACCCGCACAAAATATTGACCGGTCGGCGTGACCGTATGGATTCCCTGCGTCAACTGGGTGGCTTAAGCGGCGTCCCGCAGCGCGCCGAGAGCGAGTACGACGACTTTGGGACCGCCCACTCCAGTACCTCCATTTCAGCAGCGCTGGGCATGGCGCTGGCCGCAAAAATCAAGGGTGAAGACCGCCGCGCCATTGCGGTCATTGGTGACGGTGCGCTGACGGCCGGCATGGCCTTCGAGGCACTGAACAATGCCGGCGTGGCCGACTGCAATTTGTTGGTCATCCTGAATGACAACGACATGAGCATCAGCCCGCCCGTGGGCGCACTGAACCGCTATCTCGCCAAGCTGATGAGCGGTCAGTTTTACGCCGCTGCCAAAAATGCTGGCAAAACGGTGCTCAAAGGCGCGCCACCCCTGTTTGAGTTGGCCAAGCGCTTTGAAGAAACCGCCAAAGGCATGGTGGTGCCCGCCACTTTGTTCGAAAAATTTGGTTTTAATTACATCGGCCCCATTGACGGGCACGATTTGGATTCATTGATTCCCACGCTGGAAAACATTCGGCATTTGAAAGGCCCGCAGTTTCTTCATGTGGTGACCAAAAAAGGTCAGGGCTACAAACTGGCTGAGGCAGACCCCGTGGCCTACCATGGCCCCGGCAAGTTCGACCCCGCAGTGGGCTTGCAAAGTCCGACGACGCCGCCCAAGCAAACCTTCACACACGTGTTTGGTCAGTGGCTGTGCGACATGGCCGCCAA
>JBBKVN010000314.1:0-2995 GCA_037968455.1 Rhodoferax sp. | reverse complement strand
TGGGCCACAAAGTCGCGCATGACGCTTTCCAGTTGCCGCTCTGGCATCTGGCCGTGGGCCACGGCAATGCGGGCCTCGGGCAGGAGTTCTTCCAGCCTGGCGCGGCGGTTCTCAATCGTTTCCACCTCGTTGTGCAGAAAGTAAACCTGACCACCGCGTTTGAGTTCGCGCAGCACAGCTTCGCGAATGACGCCGTTACCTTCGGTCCGCACAAAGGTCTTGATGGCCAGACGTCGTTGCGGCGCGGTGGCAATCACGCTCAGGTCACGCAGGCCTTCCAGCGCCATGCCCAAAGTGCGGGGAATGGGAGTGGCGGTCAGCGTCAGCACGTCCACTTCAGCGCGAAAGGCTTTCATCTGCTCTTTGTGGCGCACGCCAAACCGGTGCTCTTCGTCAATGATGAGCAGGCCCAGGTCTTTGAACTTGGTGGATTCGCTGAGCAGCTTGTGGGTGCCCACGACGATGTCAATGGTGCCGTCAGCCACGCCTTTCAGCGCGGCGGTGATTTCCTTGCCTGATCGAAAGCGGCTCATTTCGGCCACTTTCACCGGCCATTTGCTGAAGCGGTCGACCAGGGTTTGGTAGTGCTGTTCGGCCAGCAAAGTGGTGGGCGCCAAAAACGCCACCTGTTTGCCGCCGGTGATGGCGATGAAGGCCGCACGCAAGGCCACCTCGGTCTTGCCAAAGCCCACGTCGCCACACACCAGACGGTCCATGGGGCGGGGGCTGATCATGTCCTGAATCACGGCATGAATGGCGGCGGCTTGATCTGGCGTTTCCTCAAAGCCGAAGTCGTTGGCAAAGGTTTCGTAGTCATTGGGCGAGTAGCGGAAGGCATGGCCCTCACGGGCCGCGCGGCGGGCGTAAATATTGAGCAATTCGGCGGCTGAGTCGCGCACCTGTTCGGCGGCCTTGCGCTTGGCCTTGTCCCAAGCGGCAGAGCCCAGCTTGTGCAGCGGCGCTTCGTCAGCGCTGACGCCGGTGTAGCGGCTAATGAGCTGCAACTGGCTCACCGGCACATACAGGGTGGCTTTGTCGGCGTATTCCAAGTGCAAAAACTCCTGCACCTCGGGCTCGCCGTTGGGCAGCTTGTTGCCCAGGTCGAGGTTGATCAAACCCCGGTAGCGCCCAATGCCGTGGGCGGAGTGCACCACCGGGTCGCCAATATTGAGTTCGCTCAGGTCTTTGATCAGCGCTTCAACATCGCTCACCTGTTCCTGCTTTTTGCGGCGGCGGGTGGTGGGCCCGGCGGCAAAAAGCTCGGTTTCGGTCACGAAGTCAATGCCGGCCTCCAGCCAGGCAAAGCCGACGTTGAGCATGGAGGTGGCAATGCCAATCGGCTCTTCACTGGCCTGAAACTCGGCCAGCGAGTCAAAGGTGGGCGGGCTGAACTGCGAGGCGTGTAAAAAATCCAGCAAACTGGCGCGCCGGCCATCGCTCTCGGCCAACACCAGCGTGCGCTGCTGGGTGTTACGCATGTGGTCCTTCAAGCGGGCCAGCGGCTCCTCAGCCCCGCGCACCACCGACATGACTGGCAGTGGCTCAAATTCGGCATAGTCGCTGGTTGCCTCGGCACCGTCGGCAGTGGCTTTGGGGCGAATGGCGAGCTGCGGATAGGCGTTGGCCCGCGCATAAAACTGTTCGGTGCCCAAAAACAGCGACTCGGGCGGCAGCACCGGACGCTCTGGGTCGGTGTGCAGCAGGCGGTAGCGGTCTTTGGTGTCTTGCCAAAAGTGCTGAAACGCGGGCTCCAGGTCGCCGTGCAAGACCACGGTGGCTTCGCTGCCCAGGTAGTCAAACACGGTGGCGGTGTCTTCAAAGAACAGCGGCAGGTAGTACTCAATGCCGGCCGTGGCCACGCCGTTGCCAATGTCTTTGTAAATGCGGCTCTTGGTGGGGTCGCCTTCCAGCAACTCACGCCAGCGGCTGCGAAAGCGCGCACGGGCATCGTCGTCCATGGGGAACTCGCGTCCGGGCAGCAAGCGCACTTCGGGCACTGGGTACAGGCTGCGCTGGGTGTCGGGGTCGAACGTGCGAATGCTGTCAATTTCGTCGTCAAACAGGTCCACCCGAAACGGCACCAAGCTTCCCATGGGAAACAAATCAATCAGGCCGCCGCGTACCGCGTATTCACCAGGGCTCACCACCTGGGTCACATGGCTGTAGCCCGCAAGGGTCAGCTGGGACTTGAGCTTTGCCTCGTCCAGCTTTTGTTTGACTTTGAACTGAAAGGTGTAGCCCGCGAGAAAACTGGGCGGCGCCAGCCGGTACAAAGCGGTGGTGGCAGGCACCACGACCACGTCAGCGCCTGTTTCTTTTTCGCGCTGGCTGATGCGCCACAGCGTGGCCAAACGCTCGCTGATCAAGTCCTGGTGCGGGGAAAACGTGTCGTAGGGCAGGGTTTCCCAGTCGGGGAACAGCACGCAGCGCAGGTCAGGGGCAAAAAATGACATCTCGTCAATCAGCCGCTGGGCGTCCACTGCGTTGGCGGTGATGATGGCGGTGATCTTGCCGGCTCTCTTCTCACGCAACCCCAATTGGGCCAGCAACAAGGCGTCTGCCGAGCCAGTGGGGCGGGGCAGGGTGAATCGTTTGCCGGGGTTCAGTTTGGGTAAATCCATGAATGACCTGCTGGGGGCGCGTTGCGGCGCCTTGATTTTCAAAAACACAAATGCAAAACACCCTCTCGGCTCAAGGCAGGGGGTGTTTTGCGGCTGACACTGCCGGCGATTTTAGAATGGGCCCACTTTGACCACACCTACCCACTCCAATTCCCCCGTCCCGGTCCGGTTCTGGGCCCTGATTCCCTGCGCGGGTACGGGTTCCCGTTCCGGCGCAGCAGGCCCCAAGCAATACCAGTCGCTGGCCGGGCAGCCCATGGTCTTGCACACCCTGGCCGCGTTCGATGCTGTGCCTCGCCTGACCCAAACCGTGGTCGTGGTGGCACCAGACGATAAATTTTTCACAACAGTAGATGCTTCTGTTTCGATAGCGG
>JBBKVN010000313.1:0-3177 GCA_037968455.1 Rhodoferax sp. | reverse complement strand
ATCTCGCGCCGTTCGCGCGTCCCGCACTTCCACGATGCCCACATTGGGTTCGATAGTGCGTTGATTTCTAAGGATATTTTCATGAGTTTGAAGTGTGGCATCGTGGGCTTGCCCAACGTTGGTAAATCGACTTTGTTCAACGCCTTGACCAAGGCTGGCATCGCGGCCGAAAACTACCCCTTTTGCACCATCGAGCCCAATGTGGGCATCGTGGAAGTGCCGGATGCACGTTTGGACGCCTTGTCGGCCATCGTGAATCCACAAAAGGTGCAACGTGCCATCGTGGAGTTTGTGGACATCGCCGGACTGGTGGCTGGCGCCAGCACAGGTGAGGGCCTGGGCAACAAGTTTTTGGCCCACATTCGGGAAACCGACGCCATCATCAATGTGGTGCGCTGCTTTGAAGATGACAACGTGATCCACGTGGCTGGCAAGGTCGACCCGATCTCGGACATCGAAGTGATCCAGACCGAGTTGTGCCTGGCGGACTTAACTGCTGTTGAAAAGGCCTTGCACCGCGTCACCAAGCTGGCTCGCTCGGGCGACCAGGAGTCCATCAAGCTGGTGGCCATTCTGGAGAAATGCCAGGCGGCCTTGAACGAAGCCAAGCCGGTGCGCACCTTGGAGTTCAGCAAGGAAGAGTTGCCCTTGCTCACCCAGTTTTTCCTGATCACCGCTAAGCCCGCCATGTTTGTGGCCAACGTGTCGGAAGATGGTTTTGAGAACAACCCGTTCCTGGACCGCCTGAACGCCTACGCCAGCAGCCAAAACGCTCCGGTTGTGGCGATTTGCGCCAAGATGGAAGCCGAAATGGCCGACATGGAAGACGAAGACAAGGCCATGTTCTTGGCCGAGTTGGGCCAGGATGAGCCGGGCTTGAATCGCCTGATCGTTGCCGCCTACAAGTTGCTGGGTCTGCAAACCTACTTCACCGCTGGTGTGAAAGAGGTCCGCGCCTGGACCATCCATGTGGGCGACACCGGCCCCCAGGCTGCTGGCGTGATCCACACCGACTTTGAAAAAGGCTACATCCGCGCCCAGACCATTGCGTTTGACGATTTCGTCACCTTCAAAGGTGAGCAAGGCGCCAAAGACGCGGGTAAGATGCGCGCCGAGGGCAAGGAATACGTGGTCAAGGATGGCGACGTAATGAACTTCCTGTTCAGCTCCTGACCACCTGAGTCGTCGCGGCGGGGTGCTGCCTCTGACCCTTCCGCCGTTTTCGCCAACAAAGCCCTCTTGCACGAGGGCTTTGTTGTTTCTGGGGTCGATTCGTTAGGTTGATTTTGTCTTCGGTTTGATGGTCTATTGCGTTGAAAATATTGAAGTTGGTGGTATCGGGCTAAGTTTTTTAGAAAAATTCATTTTTCTGCCAATTTATCGAGAATTTGAAGCAAATATGGCAGCACCTGCCACTCACACTTGACTACGATAGGTTCAAGCGCATGTTGTGCGCAATTGATCAGGAGACTTCGCCATGTTGACCCACCCCGCCACCAAATACCAGGCCTTTGCCCCCATTAACTTGCCGGATCGGCAGTGGCCGAGCCGCACTATCACCCAGCCGCCGATTTGGATGAGCACCGACTTGCGGGATGGCAACCAGTCGCTGTTTGAGCCCATGGACGCCGAGCGCAAGATGCGCATGTTCAATACCTTGTGCGCCATTGGATTCAAGGAAATTGAAGTTGGCTTTCCGTCTGCGTCGCAAACCGATTTCGACTTTGTTCGCGAGTTGATCGAAGGCGGCCATGTGCCAGACGACGTGACGATTGAGGTGCTGACCCCCGCGCGAGAACCCCTGATTCGACGCACCATGGAGTCCTTGGTGGGCGCGCGGCGGGCCATTGTTCATGTGTACAACGCCACCTCCAAGCCGTTTCGCGACATCGTCTTTGGCATGAGCAAGCCTGAGGTCATCCAGATGGCGGTGACGGCCGTGAACCTGGTCAAGCAATTGGCCAGCGAGCGACCCGCCACTGAATGGGTGCTGCAGTACAGCCCCGAGGCGTTCACCGCCACGGAACTCGACTTTGCGCTGGAGGTGTGTAATGCCGTGACCGCCGCCTGGGGCGCTACGCCCACCCGCAAAGTCATCTTGAACCTGCCCGCTACGGTCGAGGTCGCCATGCCCAATGTGTACGCCGACCAGATTGAGTGGATGCACCGCCATCTGGCCCGTCGCGACAGCGTGGTGCTCAGCCTGCACCCCCACAACGACCGGGGCACGGGCGTGGCCGCCGCCGAACTGGGTGTGATGGCGGGTGCCGACCGGGTTGAAGGTTGCCTGTTTGGCAATGGCGAGCGCACCGGCAATGTCGATTTGGTGACCTTGGCGCTCAACCTCTACACCCAGGGGGTGTCGCCGGGGTTGGACTTTTCAGACATCAATGCCGTGGCGCGCACCGCCGAATACTGCACGCAGCTGCCGATTCACCCGCGCCACCCCTATGTGGGCGACTTGGTGTTCACCGCGTTTTCCGGCTCGCACCAGGACGCCATCAAAAAAGGCTTTGCCGCGCAAAAGCCCGATGCCTTGTGGAATGTGCCCTACATGCCCATCGACCCGGCCGACGTGGGCCGCAGCTACGACTCCGTCATCCGCATCAACAGCCAGTCCGGCAAGGGCGGCATTGCCTACTTGCTGGAGTCGTCCTACGGCATCGTCATGCCCCGTCGCCTGCAAGTGGAGTTCTCGGGCGTGGTGCAGCAGCACACCGACAGCCATGGCGGCGAGTTGACGGCGGCAGATGTCTGGAAGTTGTTTTCACGCACCTACCTGGAAGTGGCGACGCCCGTGCGCTACATCGGTCACCACCTGTTGGAGCATGGCAGCCAGCAAGCCATTGAGTTGCAGGTTGAGATCAACGGCGTTGAGCAGCGTTTGAGGGGCGAGGGCAACGGCCCCATCGACGCCGCTGTGCACGCATTGGAGCAAGTGGGATTAAGGGTGCAGGTGCGCAGTTTTGAAGAGCGCTCCACCAGCGCCAGCCACCAAGCTGGCGACGCTCAAGCTTGCGCGTTTCTGGAATTGGCGCCGGCTGCAGGCGGCAATGAGTGCTTTGGCGTTCACATTGACGGCAACATCGTCACGGCGTCCATCAAGGCGCTGGTAAGTGGCGTGAATCGTTTGGGGCTGGAGGCTTCCCCCGTTTCTATGCCAAAACAAGGTGTAGC
>JBBKVN010000312.1:0-6011 GCA_037968455.1 Rhodoferax sp. | reverse complement strand
GAGGTGGCTAATCACCTGATCTTCCTGCACAAGGGCTTGATTGAAGAAGAAGGCAACCCGGCTGAGGTGCTGTCAAACCCCAAGAGCGAGCGCCTGGCGCAGTTTTTGTCGGGGAGTTTGAAGTAGGCCGGGATAGTCCCTGACTGGCAGCAGAAACCGCGTTGCCGAATCCCTGAGGTCTCTGGCCTGAGCCTGAAGACTTTGAGCCGCTGACGCGGACTCTTCCACTGCAGCCGCGTTTTGTTGGGTCATCTGATCAAGCTGATTGACCGCCGCACTGATGCTGGCCATGCCCACACTCTGTTCGCCGGTATTGCCCCGAATTTCCCCGATGCTGGCGGCCACCTGCCGCACCGAGCCCACCATGCTGCTCATGCTGTCACGGGCGTGGTTGACCTTGCGGGTTCCTTGCTCTACTTTGCTCACGGACGCTGCGATCAAGGACTTGATGTCATGGGCCGCTGCGGCAGAGCGGTTCGCCAACGTGCGTACCTCGGCTGCCACCACGGCAAATCCACAACCTGCTACTCCGGCCCTGGCAGCTTCCACGGCGGCGTTAAGCGCCAAAATATTGGTTTGAAACGCCAGACCATCAATGACACCCGTGATGTCTTCGATCTGGCGTGACGCCGCACTGATCTCCTGCATGGTCTGCATCACCTCGGTCATGGCCGCGTTGCCGGCCTGAGCCTGAACGCTGGCAGATTGAACCAGCATCTGGCCCTGGCCCGCTAGCTCAAGGGACTGGTTCATCGCGGTGGCAATTTCCTCCACGGCCGCCGCTGTTTGCTGCAAAAACGACGCAGCCATTTCGGTCCGCTTTGAAAGGTCCAGGTTGCCCGCAGCAATTTGTGTGGACCCTTCGGCCACGTTTTGGCTGGCCTCCTGCACCTGAGAAACCAGCTCACGCAGGGAATCCTGCATTCGCGCCAGCGCGGACAACAACTGCCCACCCTCATCCCGTTCATGACCTTCAATCTGCATCGTCAAATCCAGCGCTGCCACCCGGTTGGCGGTGTCCACGGCCTCCTGGATCGGCCTGGTGATGCCACGCACAAGCCAAAAAGACAACAAGCCACCCAGCAGCACCGCACCAAGCCCGAACAAAATCAGACTGAGGCGTGCGTTCTGACTCAAGGTGCTGATCTGAGCGGCCGCAGTCGCAATAGCAAGCCGTCGGGAGTCACCTAATTGATTCACGGCGCTCAACAATGCATTGGCTGCGGGAACAAACTGGGTGCCGTACACCATTTCAATATTCGAGGTCAGGCCACCGTCGCGCGCTTTCATCAGGGCCTTGCGGGCGTCCACGAACGTGGCATTCGCCTGACTCAACTCGGCAAAGCCTGCTTGGTCTGCAGTTGTCACCATTGACTGGCCCAAGGTATGCAGCAAGGCAGCCACACTGGCCGCTGTTTGCTCTATCTCCGGTGTCATCGCCTCCTCCACCTGCGGCTCCGAACTCAAAGCCAACGCTCTGGAGCGAGCCACGTTGATCTCCAACTGGCGCCGAATATCCGCGGTCAGACGCTCGCTCACCATGGCGCCATCAACCATTTTCTCGGTCTCAGCGGACACCCGCAACAATGACCAGACACCTAACGACGAGCCTGCAAGCGCTACCATCAGGACAAGGGATACAACGGCAATGATCCGGCGGGAAAAAGCGCCGAATTTCAATGGCACTCGGAGAGGTTCAGCGTAAGTCATAGTTGGAAAGATTTGCCATCATCAGGGTGGAAGTGAACGGCCCGAACGAGCCCAAGGGTTGCCTGATGATGCCGCCGCCATGTGACAAAGATGTGACTTCAGAATGACAACAACTGGAAAGGAATGTCACCCTATCGATATTACTCAGGCTCTGATAACCTCCTTCCATGCATTTCGACATCACAGCCCAGGTGCATCCTGCGGCGTTCAAACGCCTATCCCGCAGCGCCGAATTGGCGCGTGTCACCGTACGCTCCATCTGAAAACCATGTTTACAGGCCTCCCTCGAAGGCACTTGCTGATGGCCGCCCTGGCCGGGCCGCTGTGTCCAATCAACGCACAGACGGCCCAGTCGGTTCAACCCCGCCCACTCCGGTTTCCACAGGACCTGGGTAGCCACCCTGAGTTTTCTACCGAGTGGTGGTACGTGACTGGACGCCTTCAGGACCTTGATTCAGATCGCGTGCTGGGGTTTCAAATCACATTCTTTCGATCCCGTGTCGCGTCCACGCAGTCCATGAAGTCGGCCTTTGCTGCCAAACAACTTCTTTTTGCCCATGCGACCGTCACCGATGTGGCGGGAAAAAAGCTCTGGCACGATCAGCGTGTCGCCCGCGAAGGCTTCGGACTGGCTCAAGCAGGCACGACCGACACCGCCGTTCACATTCAGGATTGGTCACTAGCGAGGGTCGCTGAGCAGTACCAAACCCGGGTGCAAGGTGAAGGCTTTCAATTTGAACTGGCCTTGAACGAAACACAGCCGCTATTGCTGCAAGGGCAAGCGGGCTTGTCGCGCAAAGGGCCAGACACCGACCAAACCAGCTACTACTACAGCCTGCCGCAGCTGAAGGTCCAGGGCAGCGTGACGCTGCAGGGCCAACGCCGCACGGTACAGGGCACCGCGTGGCTGGACCACGAATGGAGTCATGCGTTCCTGCACCCTCAAGCGGTGGGTTGGGACTGGATTGGCATGAACTTGTTGGATGGCAGTGCGCTGACGGCCTTTCGGCTGCGCACCGCAGACGGCGCCAGTTTGTGGGGCGGTGGCTCTTGGCGCCGCCAAGGCGGCAACGTGCAGGATTTTCCGCAAGGGTCAGTCATGTTTGAGCCGCGTCGCTACTGGCTCAGCCCGCTCACCAAAACCCGTTACCCGGTCGAGTGGCGGGTCAAAACCCCGGCGGGGAAATTCACCGTCAAGGCGGTATTGGACAACCAGGAACTGGACAGCCGCCAGTCCACGGGGGCTATCTACTGGGAGGGCCTGAGTGAATTAATGGATGAGCAAGGAGCCACCGTGGGTTACGGCTACCTGGAAATGACCGGCTACGCCAGCCCCTTGCGTCTTTGACATTGGCGCAGCTCTCAGTGCGCGCCCGCCGCAGCATCCGCTGCCGCTGCACCACCCTGCTTGGGGCGGGACAGCCAGACAAACGGAATCAAAGCCATGAAGATCAGCGCTGATGCAAAGAACACATCGTTCGCAGCCAGCATGTAAGACTGCTGATCGACCAAACGATTCACTTGCGCCAAGGCCTGATCAGGAGTCATCCCCAGACGAGTCAGTCCGTCCAACGTCTGAGTGGCGGCCATATTGCTGGTCGAAATAGATTCCGCCAGTTGGGCATGGTGAATCGCCGCACGGTCTTGCCACACGGTTGTCGAAATGGACGTTCCAAACGAGCCTGCCACGATGCGCACAAAACTGGACAGGCCGGAAGCGGCGGGAATTTTGTCAGGCGAGATACCGGACAAAACGATCACCGACAACGGAATAAAGAAGAACGCCATGGCAATGCCCTGCACCAAGGTGGGTGTCATGATGGTCCCAAAATCTGCCTGGGTATTGAAATGCGATCGCATGAACAACACGATCGCAAACACAACAAAGGCAAAGCTGGCCAGAATGCGCGGGTCCACCCGGCTGACATTGCGCCCCACCAAGGGCGACAGCAGAATGGCGAACACACCCACCGGCGCCAACAGCATGCCCGCGTCAATCGACGGATAGCCCATGAACTGCTGCAACCACAGCGGCAACAGCACCACGTTGCCAAAGAAAAGGCCATAGCCAACCGAGATTGCCACCGTGCCGGACCAGAAGTTGCGCCGTTTGAAGAGCCGCAGGTCGACGACAGGGTGTTCCTCGGTCAGCTCCCAAATCAAAAAGAAGAGAAAACCAACCAGAGCGACCACGCCCAAACCGATGACTTCAGAGGAGTGAAACCAGTCCAACTCCTTGCCCTTGTCCAGCATGATTTGCAGTGCGCCCACCCAGAGCACCAACAGGCCAAGCCCTACACCGTCAATGGGCAGTTTGCGGGTAATACTTTCCCGCTTGTGGTAAATCGACCAAACCATGAAGGCCGACAGCAATCCGATCGGGATGTTGATGTAAAAAATCCAGGACCAGTAAATATTGTCCGTAATCCACCCCCCTAGCAGCGGCCCCATCACCGGAGCCACCAAGGTGGTCATGGCCCACAGCGCCATCGCCAACCCAGCCAGTGCAGGCGGATAGCTCGACAACAGCAGTCCTTGGGACAGTGGAATCATGGGACCGGCCACGAAACCTTGCAGGGCCCGAAACACAATCAAGGTCGGCATATTGGGCGCCAGCCCGCACAGCCACGAGGTCAATACAAACAGCATCACGCTGGTGACGAACAAGCGCACCTGCCCAAAGCGTTGTGACAGCCAACCGGTAAGCGGCAGTGCAATGGCATTCGCCACGCCAAAACTGGTGATGACCCAGGTGCCTTGGTTGACGCTCACCCCGAGGTCACCGGCAATCGCCGGCAGGGACACATTGGCAATAGAAGAGTCGAGCACGTTCATGAACGTGGCCAGCGACAGGGCAATCGTGCCCCACAGTCGGGCGGCGCCGTCCAGCGGCGGCGGGTTGAAGGAAGCGGCGGTGGCCATTGAGCCCTCGCTCAGTGCGAGCCGAGATTGGCCGCCACGATGCGGCGCACCTCAGCGGCAGCACCGCTGTCCAAGGACGCATAGACGGAGGTTTGCACCAGCGCAGACTCCCGAGGGCTGTCTGCCAACATCTTGCCACTCTGCTGACTCACGTCCACCTCGGCCTCCATGGACAAGCCCACGCGCAATGGATTTTTAACCAGCTGCTCGACATTCAAGGCCACACGAACCGGCACCCGCTGAACCACCTTGATCCAGTTGCCGGTGGCGTTTTGCGCTGGCAGCAAGGAGAATGCCGCCCCGGTTCCCATGCCCATGCCGGTTACCACGCCGTCGTAGGACACTTTGGTGCCATAAATATCGGCCGTCAATTTGACGGGTTGACCAATACGGATATGGCGCAACTGGACTTCTTTGAAATTGGCATCCACCCACACCTGATTCAGCGGCACGATCGACATCATGGGCGTGCCCGCCGCCACCCGTTGGCCGAGTTGCACGGTGCGCCGCGCCACATAGCCGTCCACCGGCGCTGGTAAGTTGGCCCGTTGAGTGGCCAGCCAAGCCTCTCTGACTTTGGCCGCCGCTGCAAGCACACTCGGGTGCTTTTCAATGCTGACGCCTTCCGTCATTGTCTGGTTGCTGCGCAATTGCTCTTTGGCGGCAGTGACGCCCGCCTGAGCCGCTGCCAAGGCACTGGTCCCATTGCTGAGTTGCGTCTGGGCGTGGTTGAGTTCTTCTTTGGACACGGCGCCGTTTCCGGCCAGCCCTTGGCGGCGATTCAAATCATCGGTGGCGCGGGCAATTTCCGTTTTCGCCCGAACCACGTCAGACTCCCGCAATTTGATCTGGGCGTCAAAACTGCCATTGTTGGCGTACAGCGTACGGACCTGGCGCACGGATTGGGCCAAGTTCGCCTCCGCCTGGTCGAGAGCCAGTTTGGCATCTGCCGGGTCGAGCTTGACCAGAGACTGACCGGCTTTGACGAAGTCCGTGTCGTCCGCCAGGATGGCCACCACCGTGCCGCCGATTTGCGGCGTGATCTGGATCAAATTGCCCTGTACGTAGGCGTTGTCAGTCGACTCAAAGTGACTGCCGACACGCCACTCGTAGATGCCCCAGGCGATGGCGGAGAGGGCAACAACGCTGGCCAGTGTTGCAAGCGCTTTTTTACGGGTGCTGCTGGTCGCAGGGCGTACGGGGGAAGTGGGAGCGTTCATGGTGTTTTCGATCAAATTCAATTGGAGAAATTAGTTCTTTTGAGCCAGTGAGGTTGGCAGCTCAGCGCGATAACCGCCGCCCAATGCACGCATCAAGCTCACTTGGGTGTCAATCACTCGGGCACTCAGGTCCACGCCCTGTCGGCGCTGGTTGAGCAC